>DASXUC010000145.1:0-63595 GCA_036505015.1 bacterium
GGAGATCCTGGACAAGGCCGGAAAGATCACCATCAGCGTCGACTATTACGATTTCAATGCGCCGATCAAGATCGAACTACCGGAGTGTGCTGAGAACACGAAGGACACGCGCTAGCGCGGCCCCTGTCAGGTAGTGGGTCATCTCTGAAAAGCGCTGCGCCGTCAAGCCTCTAATCAGTGGCTAGCCGTCCGGTATGGGACTTTCTCCTTGTCGTCGGAGTCATCTCTGCGCCCTCGATCGGGCATAAGGATGTCCCGGAAGCATCTCGCAATCAATTTGCGGGCGTTGGAGCCGCCCAGACCCACTTCGCGCTCATGCTCCCGTAGACGACCCCGGTTCTTGGTACGGCTCGGCCTTGCTGAGCATCCAGTAGGTGGCTTCCGCCAGGTGCCGGGCGACCGCGCCAATGGCTTTGTGATGACCCCGGCGGTGGGCGATGCGCTCGTAGAGCCGGCTCACGTGGCGGGCCGGGTGCCGCCGCCGTACCCGGCAGACCGCATTGGCCGCTTCCACGAAGGCCCATTTCAAATACCGGTTCACGTCTTCCCGCACCGGGCCCAGGTATGTCTTCCCGCCGGAGGCATGGACGCGTGGCGTCGTCCCCGCATAGGAGGCGAGGTGCATCGCGCTCGGAAAGCGCGCGACGTCGCCGACCTCGGTACCGATGACCGTCGCGAGGATGAAGCCCACGCCCGGCAGCGACATGAGCCGCTGGATCTCGGGCGTGGCCTCGAAGACCTCCCCCATGCGCCGTTCCAGGGTGCGGACCTGCGCATCGAGCGCGTCGACCTGATCGAGCAGCTGCCCGGTGACAAACGCGGTTTGCGGCGGCAGGTCGGTGATGCGCTGTCGCAGGAGGGTGCGCCCGCGCCGACCGAAGAGATCGCTGACCTCCGAGACGGTGAGGGCGTACTTGGCCAGCGTGGCGTGGATGCGATTCTTGAGCTGCGTGCGCTGCCCTACCAGCGCCATCCGCGTCCGCGGCAGCTCCCGCCAGTCCCGGAGCTCGTGCGGGGGAATCCACACGGTCGGTAAGGTCCCCGTTCGCTGCAGCCGGTTCAGGCCCCGCGCGTCCAGCCGATCCGTCTTGTTCACCAGCCCCAGCATCAGCTTCGCCTTATGCGCATGGGTGAGCTGGGGCAGATCGAGGGCGGCGTCGATCTCATCGACGATCCAGTACCAGTTGCCCACCGTCTCCACCGCGACCGGGGAGCCGGGTTCACACCCCTGCAAGAATTGCCGCAGGGCACCTCGCTCGTGCAGGATCCGCCGCTCACGGACCAGTGTGCCATCGACCCGCTCGACCCGTGCCCACGTGTAGTGCTTGTGCGCATCGAACGCGATATACTGCATGATGCTGCGCCTCCTTCCTGCGGTTCCCACCGCAGCGTAAGGTTCTCACCGCGCATCATTCTGCGCGGGGAGGCGCAGCGCTTTCATATCCATCAATCTGGATGACCGCGGCGGCTGACCGCTCGGGGGCGGCCCCCTCGCTCCGAGTCGGGCGGCCCGGATTATCTGCAGGCCTCATATTCCTTTTCGCGCTCGCCTGCCAATCTGCGACGGATCATTACGGCTTCTACCGCTTTTCCGCGACTGGCTGCGGCGATCCTTAACTGTGGTTCCCACAGACGTTGTTGACACTTAGAGCGGCCGGCGCCCGGCCTCCCAAAGCGGTGTGGGGACGATGGTGATTGTAGTCGTGAAGCCACTTCGGGAGTGCCATCAGGCGCTCCTCGTTCGAACGATAGAGTCGGGCGTATGCCCACTCTCGGAGCAAGGTCTGAATGAAACGTTCCGCCTTGCCATTGGTTTGCGGCCGGTAGGGCCGCGTGGTCCTATGCCGGATCGTCAGTTGGTCCAGGACAGCGCTAATGGCCCGAGAGCGGAGGTAGGTGGGCGAGCGGTCTGTCATGACCCGTTCGACATGGATCCGTGTTCGGCGAAGAAGGCCGCCGCATCGAGGAGGAAGCGGGCCGCGGTCGGACCGCGGCCATCTGGGAGGAGCTGAACAAAGGCCAGTCGGGAGGCATCATCCACCGCGACGTGCACCGTGTCCGAACCCGACCGCAAACGCCGGGGGGTAAAGACGCCCGGGCCAAGGATCCGATGCCCGCCACCCGGAGGAATGCGGCCCAGGGGCTTCATATCGACATGCAAGAGTTCGCCGGGGTGGTCCCGGACGTAGCGGATCGGCACGCCCGTCGCCGGATCCAGATCGCGCCGTCGCGAGAGGCCCTCACGGGCGAGCACCGCATAGATCGTGGACCGCGGCTTCCCCAGGAGCGGAGCAAGCCGATGCGGTCCCCAACGGAGGCGCAGGCGCAGCGTCCGGATCTGCTCCACGTGCTCCGGCGGGGTCAGCCGAGGGGAAGCGTGGGGGCGCGAGGATCGATCAACCAGCCCACCTGCGCCTCCGGCGCGCCAGCGGCGCAGCCACCGATATGCCGTTTCGCGGGAAACGCCCAAGGAGCGTGCGGCTTGGCTTACCGGCCAGCCCAGCTCTTCGACACGTTGCATCAGCAAGAGTCGTCCCAACGGCCTGAGTTTGGCGTTGCGATGTGCCACTGCAGCCTCCTAGAGCGATGTGGGATCACCTTGTCCCTCATTCGTCCTGGGAGGTCGCTCAGTGTCAACAACCTATCTGGGAACTACACTTAACTAACGGCCTGCCAATTGGTTGCCGCCCTCCAATTCACCCCAGAAAAACGCCAGGCGGAGGGGCCCATGAGGACACCCCCGCCCCCAGCTCCTTCCGAGATCGGAGCGGTACGGCCCTCCACCCGTCCTGCGAAGGAGTTGATGGTCAAACCGACCCACTACCGACCAGACTAGAGTAGGCGCACGCGCGGGCATGGTGTGGTATGATGCCGCAGGTGGGGTGGCGACGGCGGGCGATTTCTATTTTCACCGCGGCGATGGCGGCGGCGGTCATCAGCGCGGCGTGTGTGCGCCCGGCCGCGGCGGCCTCGCCGTCGATGTTCGCCGAAGGTCGGAAAGCCGCCGTCATCGGCCGCCATGCCGATGCGGTGCGGTGGCTGCAGGCATACGTGACCCAGGCCCCTCGCGATTCCGCGGCCTGGGTCTGGCTGGGCGCCTCCTACTATCAGCTTCGTCAATATCAGTCCGCGGCCGCGGCATTAGGCCGGGCCGTGGCGATCTCCCATTCCGCGGACGTCGCGCTGTGGCAGGGGGCCGCCTACTCCGCGATGGGCCGCGTCGATCTCGCCCGCACGTTGTTCATCTACGCGGCGCGGGCCGGGCGGCCACAGACCGCGTGGATCGCGCAGCAATGGCTGCGATCGCTGCAGGGCAGCGTGGTCGCCGTGTTGGGCTCACCGGCACGGCCCGAGGCCTACGCCTATGTCGTGCGGTGGTACAACCCCCGGCTGAGCGCTGCACAGGTGGACGCCATCGTCCGCAGCGTCCTGTTCTATTCCTCCCATTACGGGGTCGATCCCCGGCTGATGATGGCGCTGATCGCCATCGAGTCCGGCTTCCACCCCGCGGCGCGCTCCCCGGTCGGCGCCTACGGGCTCGGCCAGCTGATGCCGGCGACCTGGCGGGCGATGGGCGTGCACCCCGCCGATCCGGTCGCCAACATCTACGCCAGCGTGCGGGTGCTCCGCGCGAACATGGACCGGTTCGGATCAAATCTTGCCCTGGCCTTAGCCGCGTACAACGCCGGCAAAGGCGCCGTGGAGCGGTACGGCGGCATCCCCCCCTACAACGAGACCCAGTGGTACGTCCGCAACGTCCTCGCTCTGTACTTCCACCTCCGCGGGGGGTAAAATGGCCTGGAACTTGCTTGCAAAGTTCCATTGAACCGTCTCCGTTCGAAGCAGGAATTCTCCTCGTGACGGAGAATGCGGTAAGTTAGTCAGAAGGTTCGTAGAACTACATAGTATCCTCGCGAAAGGGCAAACCCAGGGTAACCTGGGGGCGCAAAGCTACGGGGTCTCCCGGATCCGGTCCGGGAGGTTAGCCGGGCTGCCGACGTGGATTGAGTCGTCCCCTCGGCAGCGCGGAGGGGGCTTTTCTTTATGGCACGGGCGAGGCCAACGGCGCGGGGTGGGGTGGAAGAAGACCAGGCGGGGTCGCTGTTCCGGGCATACCGGGACGAGCGGACGGCCGAGCTGCACGCGCGCCTGGTCACCATGTTCATGCCCCTGGTGCATCAGGTGGCCAGGCGCTATGCCCGCACCGCGATCCCCGTGGAGGACCTGCACCAGATCGGCTACATCGGTCTGATGAATGCCGTCTCCAACTTCGACCCCGACCGGAACGTGAAGTTCGAGACCTACGCGCGGCACCTCATCGCCGGCGAGATCCGCCATTACCTGCGGGACCAGGCGACCACGGTACGCCGTCCGCGCTGGCTGTACGAGCTCGACCATCAGGTGGGGCGGACCGCGGTGGCCCTCACGCAGCGGCTGGGACGTGCGCCGCTGCCGGCGGAAATTGCCGCCTCGGCCGGGCTCAGAGCGGACGAGGTCGATGAGGTCCTGCGCGCCCGCGAATCGCTGCGCGTCGTATCGCTGGATGAGGAACGCGAGGGCGAAGATGGGGCGCCGATGTCCGCGGGCGACCGCATCACGGACGCCCACACCGCCGCCGCCCCGATGCCGGTGGAAGACCAGATCTATCTCGCCGACGCCGTCGAGCGGCTGTCCGGCCTGCAGCGGAAGGTGATCTACTACCTCTTCTATCTGGACCTGACGCAGACCGAGGCCGCGCAGAAGCTGGGTATTTCGCAGAAACACGTCTCCCGGCTGATGCACGCCGCGTTGCGGCGGCTACGGTTGTCACTGCAGGTCGACGCACCGGTGCGGCCGGGGACGGCACGATGACACGATCAGACCAGCAGCGAGAACCAGGGAGGGAGATCGCGAGAGGGGGAGCGGAAGTGAGGACACTCGAAACGCAGGCGCCGACCGACCTGCCGATCTATCCGATCCGGACCGTGGCCCGGCTGGCCGGCGTGGATGCCCGGCGCATCCGCGCCTGGGAGAGCCAGTACGGCCTGCTTCGCCCGGCGCGGACCCGCGGCGGGCACCGGTTGTTCAGCCAGCGGGATGTCGACCGTATCAGGCGGATCCGGCAGCTGATCGACGAAGAGGGACTCCGCCTCCAAGGCGTGCGGCTGCTCCTGGAGGCTGAATCCGCGGCCGACGGCGGGCGCTGAAGACCTGTTCGTCGATCAGCGATCATCGATCGTCGAAAGGGCGCCCGCGCGTGCTCGACGACGATCCATGAACAACGAACGACGATCGGTATCATAGGGGACTGAGATGGCAGAAAACGTCCGCGAGATGTTGCGCGGTCTTGTCGGTGGCATCGAGGGCGTGGTCGGTGCGGCCGTCGTCGGCATGGATGGGGCCACGATCGAATCCTTGAAAGTGGACCAGAGCTTTGCGCTGGAAGACATCGCACATGAGGGCGCGGTCGCGACGAAAGTGCTGGACTACATGTCGCAGAAGGTTGACGGGGGACCGGTCGACCACATCATGCTGGTGGCCGAGCGGTACATCATCCTGCTGGCGACGGCCGGGCTGAGTTACTACGTGGGCATCGTGATGAGCCCGCGGGGAAATGTCGGCAAGGCACGGCTCCAGCTGCGGCGGCTGATGCCTGATATTGCATCGGTGCTGAACACCGACGTCATTTGACGGGCACGGAAGACGGGCCCAGATTAGGGGCTTTTGGGAGACGGGAGTGATGAGTACCATAGACGTAGCGACCGGCGGGCTCCGCGGCATCCTCGATGGGCTGATGAAGATCGAAGGGGTCACGGCAGCTCTGGTGGTCGGCCGTGACGGGTTCATCATCGAGGCGGCCAGCGAAGAAGGCGCGGATCTCGAGGCGGTCGGCGCCATCGCGGCGGGCAGTCTGAGCAGCGCCGAGGCGATGGGCGGGGAACTGCACCTGGGTCCGCCAACGTCATTATTGATTGAGTACGAGGGCGGTCCCGTCGCCGTCTCCCCTGCCGGGGCGGACGGGGTGCTGGCCGTCGTCGGGAAGCAGCACGCCAATTTGGGGCGCCTGCGGATCGAGATGCGGCGGATCCGGACGGCCGTCGCCAACCAATTGTAGTCTGCACGGTCTACACTGTCTTCACGGTCCCCTCGGTCTAGACCATGGAGATGCGGGAAGATCGCAGGGATTGTAGACCGTGAGGACCGTGTGGACCGTGTGCAGACCGTGGAGACCGTGGTAGACGATGGCGGATAAGCCACAGACACGACGCGGAGACCAGAGCCTGGACGCCGCCAGCAAAGAGCTGGCGGACTACAAGGTACGGCTGCGTCTGGCATCCCACGATACGACGCTGGAACGCGCGGTATTCTACCACCGCGCCCGCTCGCTCGAGCAGCGCGGTCTGTTCGACGAAGCCGTCGCCGTATACAAGAAGGTCCTCGAGCTTGCCCCCCACGACGCGCTGGGCTATGCCCGGTTGGCCTCATTGTACGTGCAGCGGGAAACGCCGCGCGCCGCGGTGGTGGTCTACGTCGCGCTGGCGGAACTCCAGGCCTCCAAAGAAGCGTGGGACAAGGCGGCCCACGCGTACGAGAAGGCGGCGGAGCTCGCCCAGGATGATTCGGAAGTACATTCCGCGCTGCGGGATGTCTACATCAAACTCGGCAAGATGCGGGAGGCCTCAAAAGTCCAGGCCCGGATCGACCGGATCATCCAGGAGCGGCCCGACCTCGGCGACACGGTCGTCGACGCGCCTGACACCGTCGTCGAGACGGCCCGCGCGGATGCGCCGCCTGCGCCCGCACCGCCGGCTCCGTCTCCCCCGGCCGCGTCGACACCTCGTCCGGCGCCTGCCGCTCCGGCCGCGTCCCCAAAGGCTGAACCGGCGCCGCCCGCGCCCGCACGTCCGGCGCCGACTGCGCCTGAACCGGCACCATCCGCCCGTGAGGAGTCTCCCAAGCCCGCCGCGGTGCGCCCGGGCCGTGCCCGCTCCGAGTCGCTTGGGCAGATCATGCTCGACGAAGGTCTGGTCACGCGGGAGCAGCTGGACAAGGCGATTCAGACCCAGCAGCGCTCGGGCGGCCATCTCGGCAGTCTGCTGGTCGAGATGGGCGCCGTGACCGAGCAGCAGCTGGCGCGCGTGCTGTCCATCCAGTGGGGTCTGTCGGTTGTCGACCTGGCATCGCTGGAGATCGATCCCGATGTAGTCAAAGTCGTTCCCCAGCATCTCGCGCAGCGCCACAAAGTCCTGGCCATCGGACGGACCAAACGACAGCTGCGCCTGGCCATTGCCGATCCGCTGAACGTGGTCGCCCTCGACGACGTGCGGCTGGTCACCGGATTGGACCTGGAGCCGGTCGTGGCCGCGTCGGAAGACATCGTCGCGGCGATCAACCGGTATTACAGCGGCGGCATCGAGCTCGACGAAGCGATGCGGCAGGCGATTTCCGGCGACGTCGAGGTGACCGACGACCGCAGCGAGGAGATCAGCCTCGAGAAGCTGCGCACGCTGGTCGAAGAAGCCCCGATCGTCCGGCTGGTCAACCTGATCATCAGCCAGGCGATCGGCGACGGCGCCAGTGACATTCACCTCGAGCCGCACCGCCGCAGCCTGCAGATCCGCTACCGCGTGGACGGCATCCTGCGTGACGCGATGGCGCCTCCGAAGGCCATGCAGCAGGCGATGATCTCGCGCATCAAGATCATGGCCAACCTGGACATCGCGGAACGCCGGCAGCCGCAGGACGGCCGCATCCACGTCGTGATCGAGGGGCGGGAATACGACCTGCGCGTGTCCACCCTGCCGACGGTGTTCGGGGAGAAAGTCGTGATGCGCATCCTCGACCAGTCCACGGCCAAGCTGACCTTGAGCAAACTGGGATACATGTCGGCCATGCTGGAGACCTGGAACGAGCTGATCAGCAAGCCCTACGGCATGATCCTCGTCAGCGGACCGACCGGCAGCGGCAAGACGACCACGCTGTACGCCACCTTGAACAAGCTGAACACGATCGACAAGAACATCCTGACCATCGAAGACCCGGTCGAGTACCAGCTGGCGCGCGTCAACCAGGTGCACGTCAACCCGAAGGCCGGTCTGTCGTTTGCCAGCGGGCTGCGCTCGTTCCTGCGCCAGGATCCCGACATCATCATGGTCGGTGAGATCCGCGACAAGGACACCGCGGAGATCGCCATCCAGGCGTCGTTGACCGGCCACCTGGTCCTGTCGACGATCCACACCAACGACGCGCCCAGCGCCACGACGCGGCTGCTGGACATGGGCATCGAGCCGTTTCTGATCACCTCCTCGGTGATCGGCGTGCTGGCTCAGCGGCTGGCGCGCACCATCTGTTCGTACTGCAAGGAGCCCTATACGCCGCCGGTGGAGGCGCTGCACCGCCTGAACCTCAGCGTGGAGGCCGGCGAGGAGATCGTTTTCTACCGCGGGAAAGGCTGCGACCGGTGCAAGGGATCAGGCTACAAGGGCCGCACCGGTATTTTCGAGCTGATGGTGATGACCGATCCGATCAGGGAACTGGTTTTGAAAGGTGGATCGACCGCGGAAATCCGCGCGCGCGCCGTCGCCGAGGGGATGCGCCTGCTCCGCGATGACGGGATCCTCAAGGTGCTGGAGGGACAGACCACCGTCGACGAACTCCTGCGCGTGGTCTTCGTCGAGCTCTAAGCCATGGCCGACTCGTTCAGCCGCCACCGACGCAAGCTGGGCGAGATGCTGCTCGCCGAGTCGCTGATCACCCAGGACCAGCTCAACCGGGCCCTGGAGATTCAGCGGGCCACCCGCGAGCCCCTGGGCCGCGTGCTGCTGAACATGGGCGTGGTCGACCAGGAGCACGTCGCCCAGTTCATCAGCGAGCAGATCGGCAGCGAGTTCGTCCGGCTGGTGGGGATGCCGCTGCCCGATGATGTCCTGCAGCTGCTGCCGGCGTCGGAGGCGGCGCGGCTGCAGGCCATCCCGATCTCGCAGGAGAACGGCACCGTGACCGTGGCGATGGTCGATCCGTTCGACGTGATTGCGGTCGACGAGATCCGCCGCCGCACCGGTCTGGCCGTGGACGTCGCCGTGACCACCCTCTCCGATTTCCAATACGCGCTGAACCAGTACGCCAAAGTCGAAGATCCGATGGAAGCGCTGATCCGCGACCTGCCGGAGCGGGAGGTGGTGGAGGAGCGCACGTCGCTGGAGCAGCTGCGCCGCCAGGCGAGCGAGCAGCCGGTCGTGCGGCTGGTCAATCAGGTCATCGAGGAAGCGGTGCGCCAGCGCGCCACCGACATCCACATCGAGCCCCAAGGCCGGCACGTCCGCGTGCGGTATCGCGTCGACGGCGTGCTGCTGACCAAGGGCCAGCTGCCCGAGCATGTCCTGCCACAGGTCGTCTCGCGGATCAAGATCATGGCCTCGATGGATATCGCCGAGCGCCGGCAGGCCCAAGACGGCAGCTTCCAGGCCAGCATCGACCGGCGGCCCATCGACGTGCGCGTCTCGACCATCCCGTCGTTCTTCGGCGAGAAGGTCGTGATGCGGCTGCTGGATAAGTCGGCGCCGATCTACGATCTGGACAAGCTGGGGCTGGCGGCGGGCAATCTGGAGCGGCTGCACCACATCATCAAGAGACCCCAGGGCATCTTCCTCCTCACCGGGCCGACCGGTAGCGGCAAGTCGACGACCCTGTACGGCATCCTCAACCAGTTGAACAACGAGCAGGTGAACGTGCTGACCATTGAGGATCCGGTGGAGTACCAGATCGCCGGGATCACCCAGGTCCAGGTGAACCCACGGGCCGGTGTGACGTTCGCGGCGGCGCTGCGGCACTTCCTCCGCCAGGATCCCGACATCATGATGGTCGGCGAGATCCGCGACGAGGAGACCGCCCGTATCGCCGTGCAGGCCGCGCTGACCGGACACTTCGTGCTCAGCACGCTGCACACCAACGACGCGCTGGGGGCGATCACGCGGCTGGTGGACATGAAGGTCGAACCGTACCTGGTGGCATCGTCGCTGGAAGGCATGGCGGCACAGCGTCTGGTGCGCGTCCTCTGTCCACGCTGCCGGCGGCCCGACCCGTACAGTCTGGAGGAGCTGCGCACGAAGTTCGGGGAATCCGCCCCCCAGGGCGACTACTACCGCCCGGTGGGGTGCGATTTCTGCGCCTATACCGGCTACCGCGGCCGCAGCGCGATTTTCGAGATTGCGCAGATGACCGACGAGCTCCGTCCGCTGATCATCAATCGCGCCCCGCACCATGCGATGAAGGAGCGGGCGGTGATGGAGGGGATGCGCACGCTGTTTCAGGATGGCCTGGAGAAAGCATCGCGGGGCGTCACCTCGCTGGCCGAGGTGGAGCGCGTCGTGCAGATCGAGCGCGAGAACGGCGAGGCGTGAGCGAGGCCTATCGCCGTGAGGATTCGGGAACAGAAGAGGCGGGTGGCGCATGAACATCGATGAACTGCTGAAAGACACCGTCGACGCCCAGGCGTCGGACCTGCACCTCACTGTCGGCATTCCGCCGTCGATCCGGGTGTGGGGCAAGCTGCAGCCGCTGAGTTACCCGGCGCTGACGCCGGAGGATACCTTCCAGCTGGCCTACAGCATGCTGAACACGTTCCAGAAACAGAAGTTCGAGAAGAACTGGGAGCTCGATCTCTCCTACGCGGTGGCCGGGCTGGGCCGGTTCCGCGTCAACGTCTACCGGCAGCGCGGCTCGGTGGGCGTGGCCTCGCGCGTGATCCCCGAGAGCATTCCGGCCATGGAAGAACTCAACATCCCGATGGTGCTGAAAGACCTCTGCCGGCTGCCGCGCGGGCTGATGCTGGTGACGGGGCCGACCGGACATGGGAAATCGACGTCGCTGGCCTCGATGATTGACTTCATCAACGGCGAGCGCGCCGCGCACATCGTGACGATCGAGGACCCGATCGAGTACGTGCACCATCACAAGAAGAGCATCGTCAACCAGCGCGAGCTGGGGTTTGACACCCAGACGTTTCCCAACGCGCTGCGGGCGGTGCTGCGCGAAGACCCCAACGTGATCATGGTGGGGGAGATGCGCGACCTGGAGACGATCGGCGCCGCGCTGACGATCGCCGAGACCGGCCACCTGGTCTTCGCCACCCTGCACACCGCCAACGCGGCGCAGAGCGTGGACCGCATCGTGGACGTGTTCCCGCCGTACCAGCAGCAGCAAATCCGCGTGCAGCTGGCGTCGGTGCTCGAGGCGGTGATCTCCCAGCAGCTGTTGCCCAATGCCCGGTTTGTGGAGCGCCGGTCAGAGCGGCGGCCCGTCGCCGTGGCGGCGCACACCATCGGCAGCAGCGGCGACGGCGAGCGGCAGGAATCCTGGCCGCCGATCGAAGAGGTCGGCCGCGTCCCCGCGGTGGAGGTGATGATCGCCACCCCGGCCATCCGGAACCTGATCCGGGAGTCCAAGACGCACCAGATTCATACGGCGATCCAGACCGGCGCGCAGTATGGGATGCAGACGATGGACCAGTCGCTGTTCTCGCTGTACACGCGGCGGCTGGTCAGTCTGGAGAATGCGCTGGCTCGGGCGATCTACCCGGATGAGCTCCGGAAGATGATCGAGCGCGGAGGCTAGGAAGCTAGCTACCAACCACCAACTAAGTAGACTCGGGAGAGAAAAGAGGACGGGGATGGCGACATTCAGGTACAGCGCGAGAGATGCCTCGGGCCGGGTCGTGGCCGGGGCCATCGATGCCGATACCGAGGTCTCGGTGATCGGCAAGCTGCAGGAGATGGGCTTCTTCGTCACCAGCCTGGAGCGCCAGGCCGCCCGGGTGGACGTGCGGACCTCGTTGACCCGGTGGCGCAAGGTCGGGATGCGCGAACTCTCCATCTTTTTCCGCCAGTTCGCCACGATGGTCAACGCGGGCCTGTCGATGGTGCGCACCCTATCGATCCTCGAGCAGCAGACCGACAGCCGGAAGCTGCGGACCCAGGTGGAGGACGTGCGGCGGGACGTGGAGCAGGGCATGGGGCTGGCGGAGGCCTTCGGCAAGCATCCCGAAACGTTCAGCTCGCTGGTGGTGAACATGCTGCGGGCCGGCGAGGTCGGCGGCGTGCTGGACGAGGTCCTGCAGCGGATCGCGGTGTTCTTCGAGAAGGACCTGGCGCTGCGCCAGAAGGTGCGCGCCGCCCTGACCTACCCGATCGCGATCTTCATCTTCGCGATGGGCGTCATCTTCTTCCTGGTCTTCTTCATCCTGCCCCAGTTCATCGGGTTCTTCGAGGGCATGGACCTGGTGCTGCCGCTGCCGACGCGGATCCTCATCACGCTCACCCACGCCGCCACCGGCTACTGGTACGTCTTTTTGGCGATCTTCGTCGCCGCCCTCTACGGCCTGCGCGCCTACACGCGCACGCCGGCCGGGCGGATCAACTTCGACCGGTTCAAACTGCGGGTGCCGGTGTTCGGGGCGTTGTCGAAGAAGGTGATCGTGTCGCGGTTCTCGCGCACCCTGGGAACGTTGATCACCAGCGGCGTGCCGATCATGGCGGCCCTCGAGGTCGTCGCGAAGGCCGTGGAAAATAAGGTCGTCTCCAACGCCATCGAGGAAGTGCGCTCGAGTATCCGCGAGGGCGAAAGCATCGCCCTGCCGATGCAGGCCAGCGGCCTGTTCCCACCGATGGTGGTGCAGATGACATCCGTGGGCGAAGAGACCGGCACGCTGGACAACATGCTGAACAAAGTGGCCGACTTCTACGACGCGGAGGTCGAGACCACCCTGGCGCAGCTGACCTCAATCATCGAGCCGCTGCTGATTATCTTTCTCGGATTCGTGGTCGGGTTTATCGTGCTCTCGTTCTACTTGCCGCTCTACCAGCTCATCACGGGGATCAAGTAGTCAGCGTCCCTGCTGGTCAGCGACGATGCGCTTGGCCTCCGCGTAGGTGATCCAGCGCCCGCTGACCTGGTACACGAGCCAGCGCAGGTAACCCGGCAGTGACATGTAGTTCGCTTCCGCGGTAAACGGGTGGAGGCCCGCGACGTTGGGGAATCCCGACGGCGGGACCTGCGCGACGCCGGGGGCGGCGGGCAAGAGTCCGGAGACCGCCGCCGCGGCGCCCGGCCGGAAGACGAGGACCACCGCGACGGCGTTGATGTCGATGCCAAACGCGATGCCGCGCGCGTCGTAGACCGGTCCGCGGAACCCTTCCACGATGCCCTCCCGGAACTGGCCGCCAAACATGCGGACCGCGTCTTCCCGCCGGTATCCCACACCCACCTCGCGGTTGACGCTCATCAGGCTGTTGGTCGTCGAGACTGCTGTGACGATGGCGTCCCGCGCGTATACGCCGATACCGAGCCGGCTGAAACTGTAGAAGGTGTCGACGGCCGTCTCTCTGATCTCCGCGGGACGGCCGAACCGGGCGAGGACGGTAGTAATGGCGCTGCCGATGGCGATCCCCGCGATCGAGCGGCCGGGCACGATGTCGCGCGGACCGGAGGGCGCCTGCTCCGGCGCCGGGGCGGGAGGCTGCGGCGGCGGCTGCTGCTGACCGAAGGCCGGAGCCGCTATCGCAAGGATGATGACAAGCACGATCGATGTTACAGCTCGGCGCATCGGCACGCTCCTTTTGGCCACCAACAGTTTCCCGCCTGGACGCGGGTTTCCTTCCCTCACTCCCTCATACCCCCGTCGCCGCCGGATGCAGACCTCTGGCAGCCGGGACGCAACGTGACGCCACGTGACGCCTAACCTCGCAACTCATCGGGCATAGGGCCGTGTAGCACGAGACAGGACTGACGATGCGACGACGACGCCGCGACGACGGGTTCACGCTGATCGAGCTGCTGATTGTGATCGCGATCATTGCGATCCTTGCGGCCATCCTGATCCCCAATTTCCTGCGCTCCCGGGCCGCCAGCCTGCTGGCGGCCTGCCAGCTCGACCTGCGCAACGTCGCCGCCGCGCTGGAGCTGTACAACGGCGAGAACTCCGCCTACCCCGATGCAGGCGGCTGGGAGAGCACGTTGACGACCGGCGGATACATTCGCACGGTGCCGCATTCTCCTATCGACGGCGCTTCCTACACCTATTTGACGGACACGAACCGGACGAACTTTGTGCTGGCGGACGGGCCGGACAAGTACCTGCAGGCCGGCATCTCCGGATACGTCGTCTACACGCCGACGGGCGGATTGGAAGTTGGCGCGGGCTCAATTCCGTCTCCGTAAGAGGTCTAGGTCTTGGGGCCGGTGGGCACTGAAGCGGTGTGGGCTTCCAAGACAAACATGGCAGTCGGAAGGCGAGGTGATGCGCGATCGACTGGCTGGCAGGTGGCCGCATTCTTGTTCTGTACGTCACCAGTGAGGCTAACTTCGACGAGGGGGGATAGGAAACGATGTTTCAGTTCTTCGCCAAGAGATTGAGGAACGACAGGGGCTTCACCCTGATTGAACTGCTCATTGTGGTCGCGATCATCGCCATCCTGGCGGCGATCCTGATTCCCAACTTCCTGCGGGCGCGCGCACAGTCGCAGATCTCCGCGTCCAAGGGCAACATGAAGAACATGGCCACGGCCCTGGAGAGCTACTTCGTGGACAAGGGCAACTACCCGCAGGCGCTGAGCGATCTCTCACCGGACTACCTGCGCGCAGTGCCGAATGACCCGTGCACCAACGGTGCGTATACGTTCACGCCGAACGCGGACCCGGCGACCGACTACTCGATCTCCGCGGACTTCGCGGGCACCCGCTGCGGCGACATCATTCCGGGTTTGAGCTACACGCCTGGCGGCGGTCTGCAGGAGACCCCGTAACGTCCGTCGTTATCGATGCTGGTGCGAGTGCGGCCGGATCATCCGGCCGCACTCGTCCTTTCATGCCCGACCCTTCCCGCACCATGCTGCTGCTCCGCCGCGCGTTGCTTGCCGCGTGCGTCGCCGCGCTGGCCGTCCTGCTGTGGCGCGCCGCCGGTGTCAGCGGCGAGCTGGCGCGCGACCGTGAGGCGTCCCGAACCTACCAGTACGGGCTGGAACTGCTTGCCGCGGGGGAGTACCGCGGGGCCTCGCGCGCGTTTCGCGCGGTCCTCGTCCTTTCGCCGCGGGCCGTCGAGGCCTACGGGCCGCTGGCCGAAGCAGAGGTCCGGCAGCGACACTACGAGACCGCCATTGCCGTCTACCAGCGGTGGCTGGCGATCTATCCCTACACCTACGTGGCCGCGCTCTACCGCGAGGTGGCCGTCATCGAACTGCGCGCCGGCCGTCCGGGCGACGCGAAGCGGGATCTGACCCGATCAACGGCGCTGGACCCGTCGGACTGGCACGCCTGGCATCTTCTGGGCCACGCACATCTGCGGCTCGGGGAGATCGCGGCAGCTGGCGGCGCATGGCGGCAGGTGATCCGGCTCAATCCGCAGTTCCAACCCGCTCGTGACCAACTCCGCCGCCTCGGCGACTGACGCCGGGCTGCGCGCGTCGGTATCGCAGTTGTCTGACCCTGCATCTGCATGGATCCGCGCAGCCGCCCTGACGGCTGCCGTGGCGATCCCGCTGGTCGTCAATCCTTTCGGCCCCGATGCGTATGCGGCCGCAAAAGTCCAGGTGCTCTACGGGCTGGTCGGGTCGATGCTCGTCGCCTGGGCGATCAGATCGATCTCCGACCAGCGGGTTCAGCGCGGGCCGGCCCAGCGGGTGACGGCGCTGGAGGTGGGTGTGTGGGTGTTCTGGCTCGCGGTCTTGCTGTCGTCAATCGTGTCGGCGAATCTGCGGTTGACGATCCTCGGCGCGCCGGGACGGTACGAGGGCGTGCTGGCGGTGACGACCTACGTCGTACTGTTTTTCGTAGGCACGCAGTTTTTCGGTTCGTCCTCCGGGTTGCGGCAGATTGCGCGTTCGATTGCGGCGGGGGCGGCGGTCGTGATCGTCTACGGGTTGGCCCAGATCCTGCTGCCGCCGTCGTTTGAGGGAGAGGGGATCATCCGCTCGTGGTACGGCTCGGTCGGGCTGCCCAGGATTTTCTCCACCCTGGGGAGTCCTATTGTGCTGGGGGGATACTTGGCCCTCACCGTCCCGCTGGTGTTGGCCCTTGCGCTGGCCGAGGACCGCCCCCGCGCAGTCTGGCTCGCGGTTGCCGCGGCGGGGATGGTGGCGGCGGTGTTCACCTATAGCCGCGCCGCGTGGGTTGCACTGGTTGTCGCGATCGTCGTATTCTTCGGCCTCACCGGGCCGGCCGTGTGGCGTCGCCATGGGCGCGCGCTGCTGACCGCGGCCGCGGCGAGTGTGGTTGTGCTGACCCTCTTCCTCATCCGAACGGGCGGGACGGCTCCTGTGACGAGCCGTGCGGCATCGGCGCTGGTAGTGCAGGCGGGCTCGGCAGGGCAGCGGGTCTACATCTGGACGCAGACGCTGGGTCTGATCCGGCAGCGGCCACTGTTGGGATGGGGATTAGAAACGCTGCGCGAGGTGTTCCCCTACGACCGTCCTGCGCTCGAGAAGTACTTCGGGCTGAGGCCCGTCATCATCGACAAGGCTCACAACGACATCTTGCAGGTGGCGGTCTCGATCGGCCTGCCCGGGGCGGCGGCCTACGTCGCGATCTGGCTCCTCGTCCTCCTCGGCGCTTACCGGCTGTGGAGGCGGGAAGAGGGCTCCTCGCGCGTGTTGGCTGCGGGGGGCGTGGCGGCATTTGTCGGATACATCGTGCAGGCCCAGTTTTCGTTCAGTACCGTCGCCCTGGCGCCGCTGGCCTGGCTGCTGGCCGGGGCCGTGTCCGGGTGGGAGGCGGCAAGCGCGCAGAGAACACAGCAGTAGTGGACGCGATCCTCCTGGTCAGCCCAAGTTTCTCGCGCGGAGGAGCCGAGGAGCAACTCCTCGCCCTCGCCCGAGGACTCCGCGGGCGGTACATGGTGCGCGTCCTGCTTCCGAAACTTCCGGCGACCGCCTCGCTCATCGACGATCTTCACAGCAGCCAGATTGCCGTATCTCCGCTGGCCGTCCCACCGACGAGCCCCCGCCTGCAGGCGCTGCGGGATACGTGGGTGCTGAGCCGGACGCTGCAGAATCCGCGGCCGGCCCTGATCCACGTCGTCCTTCCGGATGTCTTGGAATCGATGACGGTCGTCGCCTCCGCCTGGATGACGTGCCTCCCTTATGTCCTCGGCTTCCAATCGGTCCCGCCAACGCTGCGGCTGGCCGGCGCACGCGGCGGCGTTCGCCGCCGGGCGCGGAGAATGTTGTTCAGGGCGGCGGCGGCGCGGGTCACGGTCTCGCGTGCGAATGTGCGCCGGCTGGCGGCGTTGTTCGGCATGCGGGGCGACGAGTTTGGGGTGATTCCGCCGGGTATCGACGTGGCGCGGTTCGCGGCTGCGCCGGGTATGCCTCGTAACGCGCTGGACCTGCCGGGTCCGGGACCGGTGGTGATGGTGGTCGCGCGGCTGTCCGCGGAGAAGGGCCTCGCTGATTTCCTGCGCGCGGCCAGCCTCGTGGGCACGACCCCGCGTCCGAACTTCGTGCTGGTCGGTGATGGTCCGCTGCGGCCCGAGCTGGAGCGACAGGCCATCGACCTCGGTCTCGCCGGGCGCGTGGTGTTCCTCGGGTATCGCCGCGATATTCCAGCGCTGCTGGCCGGTGCGGATGTCATTGTCCTGCCATCGCTCCACGAGGGACTGCCGCTGGCCGTCCTGGAAGCGCTGGCGGTCGGGCGGCCCGTTGTGGCCACCGCCGTCGACGGCACGGCCGAGCTTATCGACCACGAGTCCACGGGACTGCTGGTGCGGCCCGGGAATCCCGCCGAACTGGCGGAGGCGATCATTCGGGTCCTGAACGATGCCTCGCTGCGGGAGCGGCTGGGGAGGCACGGAAGAGCGCGTGCCGCGGCATTTGACCAGTCCGCGATGATCGATCGGACGGTTCACGTGTACGAACGGGTGATCCGTCATGGCTGATCGCCCTCGGGTGGTGATGCTGGCGCCCGAGCGGCCGGACCCTCCGACGTCCGGCGGTCAGCTGCGGATGCGCCAGCACATTGCCGTCCTCCGCGCGTTGGGGTGGGATGTCCGCGTGGTCGCGTTCATCGACCCGGTCACGCCGGATGACGCGGCCCCGGGTGGTCCATGGATGGAGATGTATCCGGTCGAGCGGGAATCGCCACTACGCCGGTACCTCCGGCTTGCGCGCGCGGTTGGCACGAGGCGCCATCCGCGGGTGATCAGGCTGCAGCCGCTGGTGGAGCGGGCGCTGGCGTCAATCGTTGCCTGGCGCCCGGATCTGGTCGTGCTGGAGTACTCGCTGTTCGCGGCGTTTCTCCCGCTCCTCCGGCGGGCGCTGCCCGGGATTCCGGTGATCGTCGACGCGCACAACGCCGAAAGCGCGCTGCTGGCCGAGTTCGCCCGGTCGCTCGACGGCGGGAGGGTCCGCTGGATGAACCGGATGCGGGGGTGGTGGATGATACGCATCGAGGCGACCATGCTGCCTGACGCTGACGAGATCTGGGTCCCCTCAGATGCCGACGCCGCGGCGCTGCGATCGCTGGGGGCGGCGCGGATCCAGATCGTGCCGAACGCCGTTGACACCGATGCCTACCTGCCCGTCGCCGATGCGCCTGTCCCCCGGCTAGTCTTTTCGGGCACGATGGATTACCCGCCGAACATCGATGCCGCCACCTGGCTGTGCGAGCGGATCATGCCCATCGTGTGGCGCGACGTCCCCGCTGCCCAGGTCGATCTCGTCGGCAAGAGTCCCGCGGCCATCGCCCACCTGGCCGGCCCGGCGGTGGCCGTGACGGGATTCGTGCCCGATCCCCGTCCGCATCTGGCGCAGGCCACGGTCATCGCCGTTCCGGTGCGGATCGGCAGCGGAACGCGGTTGAAGATCCTCGAAGCCCTGGCGATGGAAAAGGCCGTGGTGACAACCCGCAAGGGATGTCAGGGGTTGGACGTGGCCGATGGAACGCACCTCGTGGTCGCCGACGGCGCGGATGCGTTTGCCGCAGCGGTCATCGCCCTGCTGCGCGACCCTGACCGGCGGCGCCGCCTCGGGTCGGCCGGGAGGCGCCTGATCGTCGACCGGTATTCCTGGCGGGCCGTCGAGCCGATCGTGGCCTCGACGCTGGTGGGCTCGCGGCTCTCCGTGGCCCGATGAAGGTCCTGCACGTCATCAATACCGCGGAAACCGGGGGCGGGGGGGAGCATCTATTCCACCTGGTCAGTGGACTGCGCCGGCATGCCATCACCAGTTCCGCCATCGTCGGGATCGCCGGGCCGCTGGTGAGCCGGCTGCGCGAGTCGGGCACGCCGGTCGAGGTGCTCGGTCCGATGGGCCTGGCCGCGATCGGGCTACTGGCGCGGCAGTTCCGCGCGCAGCGCCCCGATCTGATTCATCTCCATGGCAGCCGCTCGGGACTGCTGGGAAGCATCGCCGCCCGGCGGGCTCGTGCGCGGCCCGTGGTCTACACGGCCCATGCGCTCGCCTTCTACAGGCGGCTGCCCGGCATGCTGCGCTGGCTCGCCGCGCGTGCCGAGGGATTTACGGCGCGCACGGCAGATCGCACGATCTATCTGAGTGACGCCGATCGCGATTCGGCCGGGGGCCGGGGCGTTGCGACGTCTCGCGCCGTCGTCATTCCCAACGGCGTCGATCCCCGGCCGTTCGTGGATGCGCCCGATCGCCGTGCGGAGTTCGGCTTTGCCGCGTCGGCGCCGGTGGCCGGGATGATCGCGAGGTTCGTCCCGCAGAAGGACCCGCTGGCATTCGTGCGGATGGCGAAGGCGGTGACCGACCGCCTCCCGGGTGCGCGTTTTCTTCTCGTCGGTGACGGGCCGCTCCGCCCGGCGGTGGCGGCCGCCGTGCGCGAGCTGGGGCTCGATGACGCCATCCGGATGACCGGTTGGCGTTCCGATATCCCCGCACTGCTGGCGACAATGGACGTCTTCGTGCTCACGTCCCGGTGGGAGGGGATGCCGATCGTCGTGCTGGAGGCGATGGCATCCGGCAAACCCGTCGTGGCACACGTCTTGCCCGGGTTACTGGAGGTGCTGCCCCCTGAACAGGCTGATCTGCTGATTGACCCGCACGACCCGGGGCGGTATGCCGACGCCGTGATCGGTCTTCTCGCCGACCCCGCGCGGCGGAGGGAAATCGGCCGGGTCGCCCGGAGTCGGGTGGAGCGGTACTTCACGATCGACCGCATGGTGGATGCTACTGTAGACGTGTACCGCGACGCGGTCTCGGCCGGCCCCGGGTAGCAGGGGACCGTCCGGGGCACGACTCTAGAAGGCGGCGCCATGCTTGCGGAAGGGCGGCGGCGACAACTTCGCGCTCTGATCACTGCCGGGACCGACGCGGCGGCGATCGCCGCTGCGTTCACGCTGGCGTACTACCTCCGCTTCTATTGGGAAGTCCTGCCCGCTGCCGATGCCCCGCCCGCCGAGCCGTACTTCGCGGTCATCCCGCCGACGATCGCGGTCTGGTTGATGCTCTTCGCCGCCTACGGCCTGTATCGCGAACGGCGGGAGAGCTGGCTCGATGAGGCGCTGAAGGCGGCGAGCGCCGTGTCGGTCGGGATGATGATCTTGCTCGCCGGGTCGTTCTTTTACCGTCCGTTCTCGTTCTCGCGCCTGTGGATCTTGTTCGCGTGGGCCGGCAGCCTCGTGTTGGTCCTGGTGACCCGGGGCATCCTTCGCGTCACCTACGGAGCACTGCGGGCGCAGGGCATCGACGTGCGCCGGGTCCTGATCGTGGGGGCAGGGGCGGAGGGCCGGACTTTGGCCGAGACGCTGAGCGTCCACCCGGACCTCGGCCTGCGACCCGTCGGCTTCCTCGACGAAGCAGTGACCGGCACGGTCGGCGGCCTGCCCGTGGTTGGCACCCCCGCTCAGGTGCTGCCGGCCGTCCGGCGGCTGGGTATCCATCGGGTCATCGTCGCCCAGCCGTCCACACTGCGGGAGAGTTCGCTGCAGGTCGCCGCGACGTGCGAAGAAGCGGGCGTACCGTTTGCGATCGTTCCCGACCTGTACACGCTGCTGGCGACGGGCGCCGACGTGGAAGTGGTGGGCCGGCTGCCCCTGCTGACGCTGCGCGCCAACCCGCTGTCGGGATGGGGGCAGCGCGTGAAAGACGCGGTCGACGTGGTTGGAGCCGCGGTAGGACTGGTGGTCTTCTCGCCGCTGTTCGCCGTCATCGCCGTCCTGATCGGGCTCGACACGCCGGGGCCGGTGTTCTACCGTCACGCGCGGATCGGCAAAGGCGGCCTCCCGTTTTCGGCATGGAAGTTTCGCACGATGATCCACGATGCCGACCGGGCCCTAGCGGCCGATCCGGCGCTGCAATCTCGATTCGAGGCGGCCTACAAGCTGGTGGACGATCCCCGCATCACGCGCGTGGGCCGCTGGCTGCGCAGGACGAGTCTGGATGAGCTGCCGCAGCTGTTCAACGTGCTGAAGGGGGAGATGAGCTTGGTCGGGCCCCGGCCGATCGTGGAAGAAGAACTGCGGAAGTACGGTCCGTGGGAGCGCCGGCTGCTGCGCGTCCGGCCGGGGATGACCGGGTTGTGGCAGGTCCTGCGGCACAGCGAGCCGGATTACGGCGAGCGCGTCAAGCTCGACATGTATTACATCGACCACTGGTCCGTCGGACTGGACCTCCGCATCCTTGCCCGCACCATTGGAGTTGTGTTGAGCGGGCGGGGAGCCTACTAAACTGCGGGAACAGGGGAACGCGGGAACTGGGGAACTAGGGCGCAGGCCGACAATGAGCGTCGATCCTCGTTCCCTCGTTCCCTCGTTCCCTCGTTCCCAGGATCTTTCCGGGCTGCGCCTCGCCCTCACCCACGACTGGCTGATCACGCTCGGCGGCGCCGATCGCGTGCTGCTGGCGCTCCATGACGTGTTTCCACAGGCACCGGTCTACACGGCGCTGTACGACCCACGGGGGCTCCCCGACGCGTTTGCGGCCGTGACGGTGCGGGCCAGCTGGCTGCAGCGCATCCCGGGCGCGCTCGCGCGGCACCGGTGGCTGCTGCCGCTGATGCCGTCGGCGTTCCGATCCTTCGACCTGCGAGAATACGACGTGGTGCTCAGCAGCAGCCACGCCTGCGCCCACGGCGTTCGGGTGCGCCCCGGCGCCGTCCACATCTGTTACTGCCACACGCCGATGCGGTATGCCTGGGATCTGCAGTCCCTCTACGAAGCCGCGCTGCCCTCGATGGCGCGGCCGGTGGTCCGGCTGGCGCTGGCCCGCCTGCGGGAGTGGGATGCCAGGGCAGCGCAGCGCGTGGACTACTACCTGGCGAACTCTCACTACATCGCCGGACGCATCGGGGCGCACTACGGGCGCGACGCCACCGTCATCTACCCGCCGGTCGATACCAACTACTTCACACCGGAAGATCGGGGAGGTCGGGAAGATTATTATCTCGTGGTCTCTCGCCTCGTCCCGTACAAACGCGTCGACGTCGCCGTCCGCGCGTTTACGAATCTCGGACTGCCGCTGGTGGTCGTGGGCGGCGGTCCCGAGCGCAGGCGCCTGCGGGCCCTGGGGGGCCCGACGGTCACGTTTGCCGGGCACGTCGACGATGAGACGCTGCGGGAGTACTACCGTGGGTGCCGGGCGCTGGTGTTTCCCGGCGAGGAAGATTTCGGGATCGTGCCCGTCGAGGCCCAGGCGTGCGGCCGGCCGGTGATCGCCCTCGGCCGCGGCGGGGTGCTGGAGACGGTGTTGCCCGATCGGACCGGAGTGCTGTTCTCCGATCAGACCGCCGACGCGCTGGCCGCCGCCGTGAGGCGTTTCGATCCATCCCACTTTGATCCGCGCGTCATCCGCGCGCACGCCGAGCAGTTCTCCCGAGCTCGCTTCGAGCGGACCGTCGCCGCGTTCGTCGCTCACGTCGCGCCGCGCCGTAGCGAGCACAGAGAGCCGGCGGTATCATAGGCCCACATGCTTCAGACCGACCTGCGCAGCGGGATCGACGCGATCCTCCACAACCTGGAACAGGTCATCGTCGGCAAGCGGGCGGCGCTGGAACTCGCCGTCAGCACGCTGTTGGCGGGCGGCCACCTGTTGATCCGAGACATCCCCGGGGTCGGCAAGACCGTGATGGCCCGCGCGCTGGCGGTCTCCATCGGCGGAATCTTCAAGCGCATCCAGTGCACGCCCGACCTCCTGCCGTCGGACATCACCGGGGGCATGGTCTACGAGGCCGCGCGGGGGACGCTGCGGTTTGTCCCCGGGCCGCTGTTCGCGCACGTCGTCCTGGCCGACGAGCTGAACCGTGCGACACCGCGGACCCAGGCCGCGTTCCTGGAGGCGATGGACGAGCGGCAGGTCACCATCGAGGGCACCGGATACCCGCTGCCGCAGCCGTTCTTTCTCATCGCCACCAGCAACCCCCTGGAGCACTACGGTACGTACCCGCTGCCGGAGGGTCAGCTCGACCGGTTCCTGGTGTCGGCGTCGCTGGGGTATCCCACGCAGGCGGAGGAAGTGGAGATCATCGCTCGCGCGGAACGCATCCATCCCCTTGAGCGCATCGGCGCCGTCTGCCCCCCGGAAGACGTGCTGAGGATGCAGTCCGCCGTCCGGCAGGTTCGGATTGACCGGTCGCTGGTGGTGTACGCGGTGGACCTGGCCGCTGCGACCCGCGCGCATCCTGCTGTGGAACTCGGCGCCAGCCCCCGCGCCTCACAGGGGCTGGTCCGGCTCGCACAGGCGTGGGCACTGGTCTTGGGCAGGGAGTACGTGCTGCCCGACGACGTGAAGACCCTGGCGCCCGCCGTCTTCCAACACCGGCTGCTGGCCCGCTCGCGCACAGATAACCCCGCCGCCCTTATCGACGACGTCCTGACCCGCGTGGCGATTCCGGGCGTCCCCCGATGAGAGCGCTGGCGGCACGGATGATGGTGGTGCCCGGACGCGAGGCCGTCGTGGTCACCGCGGTGGCGGCGTTCCTGTTCTTTGCGGCCGCCAACCTTCAGGCGGGGTGGATGTACGCGATCGACGCAATCCTCATCGGGATGCTGGCTGCCGGCGTGCTGTCCGCAGCCTGGTCGGTCCGGGGCCTGCGGATCGACCGCTCCGTGACGGCGGAAATTCACGAAGGCGATGCGGCAGCCGTCGTGCTGACGCTGCGGACACGGCGGCTCCCGCGCTTCTTCCTTGAGATCGTCGACGAGGTTCCGGGATTGCCGGCGCACCGCGAGATGGTGCCGGCGGTGTGGCCGGGTCAGAACGTCGAGATCCGATACGCCGCGACCGCGCGGCGTCGAGGCGTCTACGGCGGCGGCGCCGTGACCGTGCAGTCATCCGGTCTGACAGGATGGTTTCGGGCGACACGCGCCGTCATGCTCTCCTCGCCGCTGACGGTCTTTCCGCGCCTCTGGCCTCTGGGGACACCCCGGCTGCCTGGCCTGGAGGAGCGCAGCGAGCCCACCCCGTCCACGCAGATCCGTGCCGGGCTCGAGGTCTCCGGTGTGCGCAACTACCGCAGTGGCGACAGCATGCGCCACGTGCACTGGCGGAGCACCGCGCGGCGCGGGCACCTGGTGATTCGCGAGTACGACCGTGACGGGCACGACGCGGCCGTGCTGCTTCTCGACGCCCGCGCACGCGGAGGCCGGGCGGGCGCCTCGCCGGAGATCTTCGAGGATCTCATCCGGGCCGTGGCGTCCGTGGCCGACGCCCTGTCGCGCAACGGGCATCCGGTGCGCGTCGCCGCGGGCGCGGCGGGGATACCGGTGACTGCCGGACCCGACCGCACCGAACTGATGCGGTGGCTGGCGGCGGTCCGCGACGATGGATCGATGGCGCCCGCCGCCGTGTATGAAGCCCTGTGCGCTCCCGGCACGCCGGTGATCCTGGTGACGACAGACCCCGGCAGCGTGGGGTACTTCGCAGCGGCGGGAATTCCCCGCGCCACGCTCGTCGCCGGCGACGGCGATGATGTTCGCGAGCGGCTGAGGGCGTTGGCATGAATCGCCCCCGGGCTGAGGAATCGATCGCCGTCCGGCTGACGGTCCTGGCCGCGGTGCTGGTGGCCGTCGGCGCGGTAGGGGCGTTTGAGGAATTCGCCGCCCAGGCACTTGTCGCGGGGGCGATGATCGCGGTCGGGTTCTGGATCAGCCACCGCCGGCGCCACGCCCGCAACGGATGGCTGAAAGCCGCAGTCGCCGTGCTGGTCCTGGTGGTGGCGCGTGACTTTCTCATCTCGCTGCTGGCCAACCCCTACGATCCGCGCATTGCGCTGGTCCGGCTGTTCTTATGGCTGCAGGCGCTGCACAGTCTGGACGTCCCGCGCCGAAGGGATCTCAAATACGCCCTGATCAGCGCCGTGGTGCTGATGGCGGTCGGCGCGGCGTACGCGCGCGACCTCGCGTTTGGGCTGTGGCTCCTTCCCTTCACGGCGGCCGCCGCGGTGGCGCTCGTCACCATGCAGCTGGCCGATGCGGGCGCGGTGCACCTGCGCAGCGCGCTGCGCGCGGGGATGATCCTGGCCGCCGCCGCCCTGGTGGTCGCACTCGTCGTCTTCGTCGCCGTGCCGCGGGTCGAGGGGTTCCGCGCCCGCGCGCTGCCGGTCTCCGGCTGGCTGGCACGGCAGTTCCACGGCCGCCTCATCAACCCGGCCTATCCCGACACCCCGGCACGTGAGGCGGGGGAAACTCCGGCGGTCTTCAATCCGAACGGGTACGTCGGATTTTCGACCTACGTCGATCTCCGGCTGCGCGGCGTGCTCACGCACGATCTGGTCATGCGGGTCCGCGCCTCCCGGCCGGCATTCTGGCGGGGGCTGGCGTTCGACGAGTACACCGGCCGCGGCTGGAAGATGAGTGATCCCGAGGTGACCGCGTACGATGCCGTGGGCGGACGGATCGCGCTGCGCTTCAACGCAGAAGAACCGTGGCCGGCGGGGTCCGAGCAGGTGATCCAGACCTTCTACGTTGAGGCCCCGCAGCCCAACGTCATCTTCGGGGCGTATCGCGCGTCGGAAGTGTTCTTCCCCTCCAGCGGCATCGACGTCGACCGTTACGTGGGGCTGCGCAGCCCGGTTCCCCTGGAGGAGGGGATCGTCTACAGCGTGATCAGCCGCGTTCCGTCTCCCACCCGTGCGGTGCTCCGGTCGCCCGCGCGGCGGCTGAGCGAGCCGATCGCGGTCCGGTACCTGCAGCTGTCGCCGCTGCCGGCGCGCGTGGTGCACCTCGCCCGCGCCCTCACCGCCTCCCGCACGACCTCCTACGACAAGGCGGTGGCGGTGCGCCGATATCTCTCGCGGGAATACGCCTACACGCTGCAGGCGCCGCCGCTGACCGACGGCGCCGATGCCGTGGATGACTTTCTGTTCGTGTCGCGTCGAGGCGCGTGTGAGGCGTTTGCCAGCGCGATGGCGGTGCTGCTGCGCGCGGCGGGAGTGCCGGCGCGGCTGGTGACCGGCTACACCACCGGCAGTTACAACCTGCTGACCGGCTTTTATGAAGTCTACAATTCCGACGCCCACGCGTGGGTGGAAGTCTATCTTCCCCGAGCCGGGTGGGTGGAGTTCGAGGCTACGCCGGGTTTTGCCGCCCCGGAAGCCTTCACGCTGCAGCGGCCGGGGCAGTGGCTGGCCGCCGATGCGGCCGCGTGGATGGCCTCGCGCGCGCGCGCGGGATGGGCGCTACTGCGCGCGGCCGCGCAGCGCGGGACCCTCCTGGCGGCGCGGGGGGTGGACACGTCGCGCGGCACCGTGGCGATCCTGGCGCTGACCCTGGTGCTGCTGCGCCGCCGGCGAGCATCGTACGGCAATCCGGGGGACCGCGGCGGCGATGAACCGTACGCGCGCATGCTTGCGCTGCTGGCACGGGCCGGATTCCCACGGGCCCCCGCCCAGACGCCCCGCGAGTTCGCCGCAGCGCTCCCCGACGATCTGCGCATCGCGGCGGCGACGCTGACCGAGTCGTTCGAACGGTGGCGGTACGGCGGGCAGCCTGCCGCCGTGGTGGACATGAACTCGCTCGCCACCGTGCACGACGCCCTGCGGCATCGGGCACGGGCGCGCCGGGCGCGCGCGGCATGATCGCCGACCCACTCGTGGTCCCACTCGCTTTATTTGTCTTCGGGACCATCCTCGGCAGTTTCTTCAACGTCGTCATCTACCGGCTGCCGCGGGGTCAGTCGCTGGTCGCGCCGGGATCGCGCTGCCCGCACTGCGGCCGCCCGATCCGGTGGTGGGACAATATCCCGCTGCTCAGCTTTGCCAACCTCCGCGGGCGCTGCCGCCACTGCGGCCGGCCGATCGGCTGGCGCTATCCGGCGGTCGAATTCGCCACCGGGGCGCTGCTGGTGCTGCTCTGGTTCCACTTCGCGCCGCAGGGGCGCCCGCTGGCGCTGGCCAATGCCGCGATCCTGTCGCTGCTGCTGGTGCCGATCTTCTTCATCGACCTCGAGCACCGGCTCGTGCCCAACGCGATCACCTATCCGGGGATTGTCATCGGCCTGATATTGGCGGGGGCGGCCGGACGGCTGGTCGACGCGCTCCTCACCGGGGCGGGGGCGGGCGCGTTCTTCTTCGCCGTCGCCGTGGTCAGCCGCGGCGGGATGGGGGGAGGCGACGTTAAACTGGCTGCGATGCTCGGCGTGTTCCTCGGCTGGCCGGACGCGGCCGTCGCCATCCTGCTTGCGTTCATTGGGGGGGCCGCCGTGGGCGTGGGGCTGATCGCCGCGCGGCTGCGGACGCGCAAGGACGCGATCCCGTTCGGCCCCGCGCTGGCGGCCGGGGCGATCGTCGCCCTCTTTGCGGCCGGGCCCCTGGTGCGCTGGTACCTCGGACTCCAGTAACGATATTCCCCCAAACTTCCCAATTTGTGCGCGGCCCCAGTCTTGCTCCTTGTCAGAGACGGGGAAGTATGCTAGGTTCCTGATTACTTCTCAATTTGTCAGACAATTGAACAGTTCTTCTGACGGTTCCGCGGGGCGTGCCGTGAACCGGAGAGTGAGTGGTTCACGGCGGAGGCGAGGCGTGGCGATGACGGTGCGGGTCGGGAAGCGATTCCAGGTCGTGCTGCCCAAGAAGGTCCGGGAGCGGCTGGGCGTCCGCGAGGGCGATGAACTCATCGTGGAGGTTTCCCGCCGCGGCCTGCTGCTGGTGCCCAAGCCCGCCAGTTACACCGCCCACCTCGCCGGACTGCACCGTGAGGTCTGGAAGGGCGTCGACATCGAGGATTATCTGCAGCGCGAGCGGCGGGCATGGCGGCGGTGAGGCGACCCGGGGATCGCGGGAGCGCGGGATCGCGGGAGCGAGGGACAGCCGAGCGATCCAGCTCCCCGAACGTGCCGCAGGCCCTCGAGCGCTACCGGCGGGTCGGTCTGGATACGATCGTCTTCATCTACCATCTCAGCAATCACCCGCTGTACGCGCCGATCACGGCGGGGATCTTTGCCTCGATCGAATCCGGGCGGATCAGCGCCGTGACGTCCTCGCTGGCGTTGATCGAAATCCTCTCGCGCCCCAAGCAGCTCGGCCACCAGGCGGCGGTGGACAGCTACCGCGCCGCGCTGGCCACCTTTCCGCATCTGGAGCTGCGGCGCAGTGACATCGCGGTCACCGAGCAGGCCGCCGACCTGCGCGGGCGCTACCGCCTGGCGATCCCTGAGGCCATCCAGCTTGCGACGGCGATCGTGGACGGGGCGGAGGCGTTCGTGGGCAATGCGCCGGCGCTGCGCGGCGTGCGGGAGATCGATGTCGTGCTGCTGGATGATCTGCGCGCCGCGGCCCGCAGCGCAGCGAACGGGAGCGGGCGCCGCGCGGCGTCTAGCCCTTTTCGCACCAGGGCATGATGACCGAGGGCCTGCCATGACCGCCCGGACCGTGCTGGTATCTGAGCGAGGGTTCTCGTTCATCGAGCTCGCCGTGGTGATGGTGGCGGCGTCGGTCATCCTCGCGATCTTGCTCGTGGGCGTCCGTCAGGTGTCCGACAGCTTCAACCTGCAGCGCGCGGCGAATCTCGTCGTCAGCCAGCTGCGGTACGCGCAGGCCAGGGCGATGGCAGAGGGGGTCGACTACACGGTGGAGTTCTACACTGCTTCCGGGGGCATTCGGATCTGGAAGTCCGGGGTCTCCACGGCGCTGCGGTCCGTGCTGTCGCCGGAGTGGCCGGACAGCGTCGAGATCCTGTCGGATGCCGGCAACTTCCCCAACTGCGCATCGGCAATTGACGCATCTCATGACTGTGCCGTATTCAAGCCCCTCGGATACGCTGAGGCCGCCGGCGATGTGGTCCTCCACGCGACGGGCTCGGGCAGCGAGCTCACCGTGGTGCTCGAGGCGGCGTCGGGCCGGGTGAGGGTGGAGCGGTAGATGCGCGGCGAGGGCGGGTTCACGCTGCTGGAGGTGCTGGTGTCCCTGGCGATCTTCGCGATCGTGGCCGTGGGGGCCGTGGGTGTGCTGGGTGCCACCAACGGCGGCGGATTCCTGTCCGGGCTGCCCACCGGCTTTGCGACCACACGCGCGGCGCGCGACATCACGGCGGCGAGCGTGTACCTCAATGCATTCGAGGAATTCGTGGCCTGGAAGGGCAGCGCCAATGCGACGACCGGCAGTTACTGCGTGGGCGATGGGTGCTCTCCGGAGGTCGCGCTGCCCTCTGGGCTCAGCGGCTATCCGGAGCCGCCCGGGGAAGCCTATCAACTTGACTGGACCAAGCTGGACGTCTTGATCGAGCTCTGGTACTGGAATACGACCAGCAACACCTTCACCACCACCAACACGGGACTGGAAACGCTGACCCGGGTACGGGCCACGCTGACCTGGGAACTTCAGGGGTACAGCCGCTCGGTGACCGTGGATCGGTTCATCCGATGAAGCGGCGGCGCCGGGGCGGGGGCGAGGCAGGGACCACGCTGGTCGAGCTGCTGGCGGCGCTGGCGGTATTTTCGCTGCTGTTCCTGATCGTCGATGCCGTGTTCTTTGCGGCCAACCGGGGCGCCAGGAAGACCGAGCTCGCCGCCGACGTCCAGCAGAATGCGCGGATCGCGGTCGAACGGCTGATCCGCGAGATCCGGGAGACCTCATCGCCGTCGGCGGATCTGTTGATCGGCGGATCCGCGGGGGCGCGGACGGTAGTGTTCCGCTCGGCACGATTACCCGCGGACAACTCGGTCTTCTGTCTGTACGCGCGACATACCACCGACCCCAGCTACTTCTACAACACGGACTGCTTCACGTTCCCCGGCGGGAACCTGACCGCGCCGCCGTACACCGGCAACCCGTCGTCGCCCCTGGCCACGTACAAGCCGATCTGGCAGCGCTACATCGGGTATTACCTCGATGACCCCGACGGCGACGGCGTGTACGACCTGAAGCGCGTGACTGCGCAGCTGAATACGGTTGATGCGACGCTGCCGACGACGCTCAGCGGCGGCGATGTCATCGCCACCTACGTGGAAAGCTTCGAGATCTCTAAGAACAGCGGCAAAGTCGTGATCTCGCTGAAGTCCATTGGTCAGAGCGTGGTCCAGGGCAGCGCCGTCCCGGCGCAGGAGATGCTGATCGACGGGACCGTGCAGGTACGGAACTGAGAGGGAAGGCGGCGGAACGATGATCAGGGTGCAGCGCGACGAGCGCGGGGCGGCATTGGTGACGGTGCTGTTGTTCATGGTGCTGACGTTTATCCTCATCACGTCGATGTTGACGGTCACGGGGAACGAGGTGGTCATCTCCAGCCTGCAGCGGGACGGCATCCGGGCCCTGGAGTACGCCCAGGCGGGATTGAATGAGACCACCAAGCGCATGGCGGAGGGGCGCCGCTACTATATCGGCGGAGGCTCCTGGACGAGTTCGCTGGACCCCAGCACCTCGGTGACGGTGACCCGCCGCGTCGTGGGGGTGAACTCGGGCTACATGGAGATCGCCGTGACCTCGACCGTGGGGCGGTCCACCCGCAGGATCAGCAGCATGGTGCTGCTGCGGACCATTACGTTCCCACCGAACATCACCTTCGCCGAGCGCGTGACCGAGCAGGGCAGCGCCGACATCACCGACGGCGACGCCTACGCCCGCACGTTCATCAAGTACAAAGACTACCCGTCCGCGGGCTCCTACACGTACACCGGATACACGATCAGCAAGGCCGCGGGCGGCGGTCCGGCCATCCCCGCCTGCTACAGCCATGCCGACTGCCTCAGCAAATACCCCGGCAACTCCGACGTCGCACGGTGGTACCCGGGCACGCGGCGGACCGAGAACGAGTCCAGCGACACGGGGAAAGACCTCCTCGCCCAGATGTACAAGTGTCCGGCGGGCGGCGGAGGCACGCTGCCGACGGAAACGATCAGCGGCATCCTGGCCACGTGCGCCTCGAGCTGCACCAGCCAGACATACACCCGCTACGGGTTCGACAAGGACACCGTGAGCGGGACGGACTACGCGGTCAGTACATCGCTGCCCTGCGGGCTGCCGTACCGGTACGACCAGGTGACCTTCACGGATGAGGATAATGTCTCGCAGACACGACTGTTCAAGTCCATCGTGTTCGAGCAGTGGTTTGACAACTACTGGGACTTCAACGAGGGGGCGTTGACGTACGAAAAGAAGGCGGCGTTGACCGCCCACCCCGAGTTTGGTGCCGTGCCGCCGTTCCCGGACTTCTCGGCGGTCGAGGGGAACTACGACCGCAAGGTGTCGTGCACGGGCACGTGCACGATTAACAGCGGGGATTTTGGGGAGTGCATCTTGACCAGCACTACCCCGCCCTGCCAGGCGTCGACGGACCGGCCGATCATCGTCTGGCTCGACGGCGGCAGCGGCACCACCTGGGACATCAATGCCAACCTCACCGGACACGGCACGCTGGTGGTGGACGGCAACTTACGCATCAACGGCACCTTCGAGTACTGGGGCACCGTCATCGTCAACGGGACGGCGGAAAACACGGTCGGCGGCGGCAATCCGAAGATCCACGGCGGGTTGGTGGCGCAGAGCACCTTGAGCCTCAGCGGCAACATCACCGTGGACGGCGGGTCGTCGTACACGAGTGTGCCGGTGGGACGAACCGTCGTCACCGGTAAGGCCTGGTGGGAGCGATGAGGGTGCGGGAGCGAGGATCCGCGACCTGGGACCGATCGGGCAGAGTCCCGAGGAGACGCTGATGGCGCTGTTCGGATCGAAATCATTCATCGGCGTGGACATCGGCAGCCACGCCATCAAGGCGGTCGAGGTCGGAAGCGCGGGCGCCCGCTGGCGGGTGCTGCACGCCGGGGTGGGGCCCACGCCTCCAGGCGCGGTGAAGGAAGGAGCCGTGGTGGAGCCGCAGGCTCTGGGTCTGGCGGTGCGCCAGGTGCTGGCCTCGTCGGGGATCCGCGCCGGACGGGTGGTGTCGGCGGTCGGCGGCCAGGCCGTGATCGTGCGCGAGTTGAAGCTGCCGCCGATGACGGACTCCGAGTTGAAGCAGGCGGCCCGGTTCGAGGCCGAACGCTACATCCCCTACGGCGCCAAGGAAGTGAACATGGACTTCGACGTCATCGGGGAGAGCGTGGAAGAGGGCCAGAAGAAAGTCGTCATGCTACTGGTCGCCGCCCGGCGGGAGATTGTGGACCGCCACACGCAGGCCCTGCTTGCCGCCGGGCTGCAGCCGTTTGTGCTGGACGTGGAGTCGTTTGCGGTGATGCGCGCCCTGAACGCGCAGGCGTCCACCAACGGCGAGGGCGCGACCGTGTTTGTCGACATCGGCGCGGAGAGCACCGACATCATGGTCACCGAAGGTGGAGAGTTTCGGCTCACCCGCAACGTCAACATCGGTGGAGACAACCTGACCAAAGCCGTGGCCAGCCGGATGGAGATGGAGTTCCAGTCCGCGGCCCAGGTGAAGGAGCAGAAAGGGACCATCCTGCTGGAGGGGGAGCCGCTGCCGGATGACCGCACGGTCCTGTCGGTCCATGATGTGATGCTACCGATCCTGGGCGACCTGGCCACCGAGATCCGCCGGTCGCTGGATTACTTCCAGACCCGGTGGCGTGGCAGCAAGGTCGGCAAGGTCGTGCTCAGTGGAGGGACGGCCAACCTGCGCAACCTGGACCGGTTCCTCTCGCTGGAGCTCGGCGTGCCCACGGTGGTCGGGAACCCCTTTGTGGACGTGGACGTCTCTGACCGCGTGCTGCCCGCCGGTGCGCGGGAGCAGGCCGCCCCGGCCATGGCCACGGCCGTGGGGCTTGCCCTGCGGGGAGCGGCCGAGCGATGATCCGGATCAACCTTCTTCCCCGCGAGCAGGTCCGCCGCGCCGGCCCCGCGCCACGCGCGGTGACCCTGCTGGCCGCCGCCGTGGTGCTGGCGGCGATGGTGGCGAGCACCTTGTACTTCAACGGCCGCAATGCTCGCGTGCGTGACGAGATCGCCCGCACCGAAGCGCAGATCACGGCGCTGACGCCCGAGGTGGAGCGGGTGGAAGCCCTGCGCCGCGAGATCGATACCGCCAGGCGCAAGCAGCAGTTGCTGCAGCGTCTGGAATCCGCGCGGGTGCCGTGGGATACGGTCCTGGAAGGCGTCCGCACCCTGATGCCCAAAGACGTCTGGCTGAGCCAGATCGCCGCGGGGGAGGACGGGAGCATGAACTTCATCGGGTACGGGCTGACCTACACGGCGGTGGCGCAATTCATGGTCAACTTGGAAGATTCGCCGATGTTCGCCGATGTCGATCTGGTGCTCGGACAGAAGCAGCCGGTCGGCGGCAAGCAGGTTGTGAACTTCTCCATCGTCGGCAAATTGACGCTGGCGCGCAAAGAGGCGGTGCTGCGATGAGCCGGCGCGAGCGCATCCTGGTGATCGTGGGGCTGGGGCTGGTGCTCCTTCTCGGCTACTACTATTACATCTATTCACCGAAGCAGGCCGAATACCAGCAGCTGACCGACACCCTGGCCGACCGCCAGTCGAAGTTGGATCAGATGCAGCGGAGCGCCCGGCAGGCCCGGCAGTTGGAGGCACAGTATACTGAGTTGCAGGCGTTCATCGCTGCGGTCGAAGCCAAACTGCCGGCCGGCAAGGACGTTCCCGTCCTGCTGGTGGAGTTGGAGCGGGCGACGCGCGGGCTCGGGATCGAGCTGGTGTCGATCAAGCCGTCGGCGCTGGAAACCGTGCAGGAGAGCAGCGCACCCGCCCGCCCCGGGGCGAGGGCTCCGGCGAGGACGCCGGGGAGGGCCGTCGCTCCCGCCCCGGCGGGCGCGTACAGCCGGTTCCCGATCAAGTTGCTGATGACGGCCAGTTACGCGCAGGTGCTGCGGCTGATGAGCACGCTGCAAGATTTCCCGCGGCTGATCCTCGTCAAGCGGTTGACCGTGGCGCCGCGGTCGGTCCCCAAACTGAGCGTCGATCTCGACGTCGAGACATACGTGTTGGCGAAGGAGGCCCGGTAGATGTCGGCGGTACGTGCGTTCCTGCGGAAAAACCCGATCGCGGGGTGGGCGATCGCCATCGGTATTCTGGCCGTGGTAGGCTACCTGCTGGCCGGAAGTCTGTTGGGTGGCGGCGGCACGCCGGCCGGCCGGCCGGTGCCCGGTCCGGCGCCCGCACCTGCGCCTCCTGTGGTCACACCGCTCCCGGCTCCGCCGGCGGCAACTCCGGCGCCTGTGGTCCCGACCGGACCGACGGGGCGGGTCGATCCATTTCTGCCGCTGGTCAAGGGTGTGGCGGCCGGGCCGTCGGCGCCCTCTCCGTCGTCGCCCCCGGCGTCGCCGGGAACGCCGCCGCCTCCGCTGCCGCCGCCTCCGTTCCCGGCTTCACCCGGCTCGCCGCTGCCGCCTCCGCCGCTGCCGGGAAGTCCGTCAGCACCGGCGCCGGCACCGACGCCGCCGCCCGGTCCGGAAGCAGGGATCTCCGTGCTGGGGATCATCGCCGGCGCGCGATCCGTGGTCATCGTCAAAATTGACAATCACACCGAGATCCTCGCCGAAGGTGAGCAAGTCGGCGACCTCAAAGTGGTGAAGATCGACCCGGTCCGCAGGGCGGTGACCTTCATTCGGGCCGGTAAGCGGTTTGTAATCACCCTGGGAGGTGAGTGATCGCATGTCGCACCCTAGGGCTGGGTTGGTCCTCCTCAGCGCCTGTCTGGCACTGATCCTTGCGCTTCCTTCGCTGGGGAGCCCGGCGCTGGCCGCAACCAAGCGCGTCACTGCGGTGACGGTGAAGGATTTTGGAAGCAAACTGGTCATCGGCATCGTCGCCACGGGGCCGATGGTGTATCAGGTGACCGAGGTGACGACGCCGCCGCCGCTGCGCGTGGTTGTCGACATCCTCGACGCGGTGGTCGACGACGAGATCCGCACCACCACCGAGATCGACCGTGGGGCCGTGAGCCGGGTGCGGGTGGGGCAGTTCCAGGACAGCCCCGCGATCGCGCGCGTGGTGATCGATCTCACCGCGCCGTTGAAGGTGGATGTGGTCAAGACGTCGGCGACCACGCTGGCCGTGAGCGTGCCGATGACCGGCAGCGCCGCAGCGGCGGCCCCCGTCAAACCCGTGCCGGCCGTCCAACCGGCTGCGCCGAGCAAGCCGGCGGCGCAGGCGCCTCCACCGGCGCCGGTGCCGGCACCGCAGCCGCAGCCGGTCGCCGTACAGACGCCTCGCGTGGCGCAGGCACCACCCCCGGCGACCCCAAGCCCGGCCGGCGTGATCCGGTTGCTGGAGTTTCGCGGCGTACCGCTGCCCGAAGTGCTCAGTGCCCTGGCAAAGCTGTGCGGCTGGAACATCGTCACCGATGCCTCGGTGCAGGGCGCCGTGACCTTGCGGTTGGTGAACGTCACGTGTGAGGAAGCCCTGCGCTTCATCCTGGAAGCCAACAACCTGGCATTCCGCCGCGTGGGCAACAACCTGATCATCACCTCCGCGGAAAAACTGCAGCCGCCGGCGGAAGTGCCGGAGACGATCACCTACCGGCTGGCGTTCGGCGACGTCAACGCGGTCCGCGCCGCGATCGCCGCGGCGGTCCCAGGGATCCGGGTGGCGGTCGACCCGCGCACGAACTCGCTGCTGGTCACCGGGACGGCGGCCCAGCACGAAGAGGTGCGCAAGGTGCTGGCGTCCTTGGACATCCGGATTCCGCAGGTGATGATCCAGGTCCACGCCATCGAGGTGAACCGATCGTCGCTCACCGAGTTGGGGCTGTTTGATTCTCTGAATACCATTTTCAAGCTCAAGTACGATCAGGGCAGTGTGTTCTTCAAGATCGCCGAAGGCGCATTGATCCTGTTCCAGCTGAAGGCGATGATCGATCAACGCAACGGGCGCGTGCTGGCGGCGCCGCGGGTGGCCACCCTGGACGGGAACCCGGCGACCATTCTGCTGGGCGACCAGTTCCCCGTCGTGTCTTCGACCAGCACACCCGCCGGTGTGGTCCAGAGCGTGACCTTCGTCGATACCGGGGTGAAGCTCGAGGTCACCCCACGCATCAACGGCGACGGTCTGATGACGGTCCATCTGAAGCCGTCGGTCAGTTCGGTCGTGGAGATCATCACCACGACGGCGGGGACGCGCGCCCCACGGCTGGCCACACGGTCGGTCGACACCACGCTGACCCTGCAGGACGGCCAGACGATCGTCATCGGCGGGCTGATCAGTCAGGAAGAGAGGCGGCAGACCATCAAGGTCCCGCTGCTCGGCGATATTCCCATTCTCGGTGAACTCTTCCGCTTCACGTCCACCGACGTGCGGAACACCGAGCTGGTCTTCCTGATCACGCCGACGATTCTGAAAGACTAGGGGAGACGCCTGATGGGCCTCCGAATTCTCGCCGGGATGTTGACCACACTCGTGCTGGCTGCGTCGGCGGCCGCGGCCGTGCCGACGCTTGACACCTCGCAGATGTACACGCAGGAGGAGTTTGCGGTCGCCATCCGTCCGTACACCGAGGCGATCGCGCGCAACCCCAACGACGCCGACGCGCACTACTGGCTCGGGATCGCCTACCTGCATGCGTTCCGTCTGTACCGCTTCGGCATCGCCCCTTACGCGCGCGACTTCGCGCCGCGGGCCATCGCGGCGCTGGAGCGGGCGCTGCAGCTCCGGCCGGGGATGCTGGGGGCGCTGCTGGGTCTGCTGGATCTCTATTCGATGACGGGGGACCAGGTGAAGTGGGCGGCGACGTTTGATCGCTTGATCGCCCTCACTCCGCCGCTGCCTCTCAAGTAGGGCTTCGCTGTCTACCACCGCGGACACGGCCGGCGCGAACCGGCCGTGTCGCTTTTCTGGATCACGCGTGGGTCGATTGACCCATCTGCGGCATTGGCCCTGGGCGTGACCTGTGCTGTGATGCGCTTCGGACCGGCGCGGGAGTCCGGTCCATGCCCGCTGGACGGCGGGGGAGTTCCCTGCTCGAAGTCATCGTGGTCTTCGGCATCCTCGGCGCGATGGTCGCGCTGATGTGGACGGCCGGACCGTACCTCCGACGCCTCTCGCTGCACGCCGCGGCGGGAACGCTGGTCGGCGACCTGCGGGCCGTCCAGGCGAAGGCGATCGCCGAGCGGGTCGCGACCCGCTCGTACGGCATCGTCTTCTCGGTTCCCTCCGATCGGTATACGCTGGTGATCAGCAATCGCTCCCTGCGGACCCCCCTCCGCGTCGTCCGCCTGGCGCCCGGCGTGACGATCACCTACGCCCGCTTTGGGGGCGGTGCTCCAACGGCGGCGTTGTTTTCCAGCTCCAGCCTGTTCGGCGCTCCGTCGGGGGCGGGCACGGTGACCCTGCGGGCCGGTCCCTCCGCGTTGTGCGTGCGGGTCCTGCCCGCGACCGGCCGGATCCGCGTCGCGGACACAAACTGCCCCTGACGCCCTCGCGTCCGCCCCACCCGATGCCGCCTCTGGTAGCATAGGGTGCGATGATGTTCGTCGCCCTTGCGCAGCGCCTGGGACGGTCACGGGAACTGATCGGGGCGCTGGTCTACCGCGAGCTCGCCGTCCGCTACCGCCAGTCCGTGCTGGGACTGCTGTGGGCGGTGGTGCAGCCTGTGCTGCTGATGGTCGTGTTCACCGCGATCCAGCAGGTGGTGGCCTTCCGCAGCGGGGGGACGCCCTACCCGGTGTTTGCCTATGCCGGCCTGCTGCCGTGGACGACCTTCTCCAACGCCGTGCTCTTCGCCGGCCGCAGCGTCGTCGGTAATGCCTCGATCGTCCGGAAGATCTACTTCCCCTGGGAGATCCTCCCCACGGCGTCCGTGATCGTGGCCCTCGTCGACTTCGTGCTCGCCTTTGCGGTGCTGCTGATCCTGCTCGGCTACTACGGCCTGCCGTTTCATCCGACCCTGCTGGCGATCCCGGTCCTGCTGCTGGTCCAGACGACGCTGGCCCTCGGCGTCGGGTATGCGACCGCGGCGCTGGGAGTGTTCCGGCGGGACGCGCTGCTGGCGATTCCATTTGTGATGCAGATCTGGATGTTCGCGTCCCCGGTCATCTACTCGGCCGGTGCGGTGCCCGCGCGGCTGCGGGGACTGTTTCTGCTGAACCCGATGGCGGGGGTGATCGAGGGGTATCGGGCCGCCATTCTCGACGGACGCTGGCCGTCGCCGGAGTTGCTGGGCGTGAGCGCCCTGGTGTCGGGGGCCGTCCTCCTACTCGGCTACGCCGTTTTTCGGCGGCTGGAACCGCTGTTCGCCGACGTGATATGAACGACGCCCCCGCGGTCGTGGCCCGCGGTCTCTGGAAACGCTATGCGTTCGCCGGCCCCGCGACCATCGCCCGCAAGGTGTGGGATCTGATCCGGCCCAACCGACGCCCGGAGCCCGACTCCTTTTGGGCGCTGCGCGACGTGTCGTTTGAGGTCCGGCCCGGCGAGTGCCTGGGGATCATCGGAGACAACGGCGCCGGCAAGACGACGCTGCTGCGCATCCTCTGCGGCGTGACCCGCCAGACCCGCGGCACCGTCGCCACCGTGGGACGGATCATCCCGCTGATCGAACTCGGCGCCGGTTTCCACCCCGAATTGACCGGACGGGAGAACGTGTTCCTCAATGCCATCCTGCTGGGCATGACCCGGCGCGAGGCGGCGGCACAGTTTGACCGGATCGTGGAGTTCTCCGGACTCCACGAGTTCATCGACATGCCCGTGAAGCGCTACTCATCGGGCATGTACGCGCGGTTGGGATTTTCGGTGGCGGCATTCTTCGACCCCGAGGTGCTCCTGATCGACGAAGTGCTCAGCGTGGGAGATCTCGCGTTCGCCAACCGCGCCTACCGGCACATGGCGAAAGTGGCCCGGAGTGCGGCGGTGGTGTTCGTCTCGCACAATCTCGGCGCGGTGACATCGATCTGCACCAGGGCGCTGTGGCTGCGCGCCGGCGCGGTACAGCAGGTGGGCGATCCCGACCAGATCGTGCGCGCGTATGTCGATGCCACGATGCAGGGGGTCGCGCGTGATGGCGAGCGGCCCGGGGCGGTGCTCGATCTCCGTGACCCCGAGTTCGACGTGCGGCGGGTCGAGTTACTCGACCGCTCCGGCGCCCCCTCCGGCGCATTCCAGTCGGGCGACGACATCCGCGTGGCCATCGCCTACTGGTCGGCGCGGGGGCGGCACGCTTTCTTTCAGGTGCTGATCCGCTCGCCGGTCACCAACACCTCCGTCTCCACCGCCAGCATGCTCGTCGACGGCGAGCCCGTGTGGCTGGATGCGGGGGAGGGGAGCATCGAGTGCGTCTTCAAGACGCTGCCGCTGCAGCCGGGGGCATACGTCGTGGGGGTGACCGTGTTTCCTGAAACCGGCTACCTGGGATTGCTGGGCAAGGGCTACCAGGTGGCGAGATTCACGGTGTCGCTGCCCGGGGACGAAGAGCGCGGAGGCTTCCGCGACTACTACAACTTGCTCGGCACCCTCGGTCCGGTCCGCGCGGCCTACGAGTGGAAGCGGCCGGAGCCGCCGTCTCGGGCCGGCTGAGCATGCGTCTCGTCTTCATCGAAGATCGGGCTGAGGCAGAGGTCCTCCTGCGCGATGCCCCGCTGCCGCATGACGCACAGGTGATTGCCATCGGTCTGGATGCCCGCGTCGCCCTGCGGTCGGCGGGGATCGCGTGCACCGGCACGCTGCCGCACGTCAGCACCGACTCGCACGTGGCGATGATCACGCACGCCGATCAGGTGCTGGGGCGCCTTCGCGGGTGGACGCTGGTCGATGCGGACCTCCCGATCGATACGTACGCGGACACGACCCGCTACTACCTCCGGCAGTACATCACGCATTTCGCGTGGCTGCTGGAGATCATCGCGCGGGCCTGTTCGAAGGAGCACGCGGACCAACTGGTCGCGTGTGCAGGGACCGTGCCGCCCCCCGCCAGCCCCGCGATCGGCGATATGGAGCATTACCTGGGTTCGCTGTCAGAAGCCTTCGCGGCAGCGCACGGAATCCGGTTTGCCGGTCTGCCGGCCGTCGTGGAGCCCATGCCGACTCCGGCGGCGGCCACGGCATCTTGGGTCGCCACGCTGGCGCGGGGGCTCACAGAGATGATGCTGACGATCGACCCGCGAGAGAAGGTGCTGGTGGCTTCACCGGCGTACGGCATGGCGGCGCTCACCGGCACACTGGCCGCCGAACTCCCGGACGTGACCTGGGTCACGTTCGACGAGCACGATACCGTCACCGCCCATGGCGCGCTGTCCCGGTTGATCGGAGCCGCGCTGTCCCGCCGGCGCCGCCGCGTGACGATCCCGCTGCGCGGCATCCCGCGGTTGTCGGGCCGGTCCGAGCAGGAGTTTCGCCTCGCGGTGCGATCCGCGCTCATGGACGCCCTGCGGGCCATCCGCCCTGGGTGTCGCTACGCGGGAGTGGACTACGGCGGCCTGCTGGAACGGAAGGTTACCGGGAGTCTGGAGCCGTTCCTGGTCACGCTCAAGCAGTGCGCGGCCTACTTCGACCATCTGATCGGCGCGTGGAACGTCAAGGTGGTGCTCGGTCAGTTTGGGGTCCGTGAGCAGCACGCGCTGCTGGCCGTGGCGCGCCAGCGGAACCGCGATGCGGTGATGATCCCCCATGGCGCGGTCATCATACCCGATGGGCCCGCGGCCCGGGCCGAAACCCGCGAACTTCGACTGGTCCCCGCTGCGGCGACGGCGGTGGTCGCGCAGTCACCGTCGACGCTGGAGTCCCTCGCCGCCCTGCAGAGTCCTCAACGCGTTGCCGCCGCCGGACCCGCGCTCTGGCCCCCCTCTGACCCTCAGACGAGGGAGCGCGTGCGGGCACGTCTGGGCATTCCGCCGGACGCGTTTGTGATCGTGCACGCCAGCACCCAGAAGTCGCGCAAGGTCCACCGGTTCTTCACCCATGAAACTCCCGATGAGTACGTCGTCGCGATCGCCGATCTGATCGCCGCGGCAGAGACCCTGCGCCCTGACGCCTACGTGCTCGTCAAGCTGCATCCGGCGGGTACGCCCGGCCGCGATGCCCTGCGGCAATGGCTCGGACCGCATGATCGGGTCCGCGTGATCTCAGGGGGGCCGTTCGCGGAGGCCCTCGCGGCGGCCGATGTGCTGGTCTCGTACTCCTCGACGACCGTGCACGAAGCCTTGTATGCAAGGACGCCGGTCATTCTCTACGACCCGTGGGAGCGCTACCGCCACCTGCCGGCCGCCACGATCGCCGGCGCCGCGCCGGCCATGCGTGCGGCGGTGTACTACGTGCCGTCCCGTCAGGATCTGTCCACCGCACTGGAGTGGGTGAGAACGGCGCACCCGCCCGCCCTGCCGCTGACGGTCGACGAGCTGGCGCCCTACGTGTTTGCTGACGCTCCGCCCGTGGCGCGACAGATCGCGACGTTCATCCGCACCATCCTGGCGGCGGAACGCACGGAACCTGCTCCGCTGCACAAGGCTCGTCATCCAGAGTGATGGCTTCCATCGTGCGCATCATCAGTGGCGCACCGTCCTGGGTCCCGGAGCGGGCGGATCCGACCCGTGAAGGGGCCGCGTGGGTGTACTTCGGCGGGGACGTTCGCACCCTCAGCGCGTTACGTCGCGTTATGCCTCCGTCGGCAGTCGAACTGAATGCAGGTGCACTGCTGGATGAAATCCTGCGTGATCACGCCGATGACCTGATCAATCTTGATCGGGAGCTTGACGCCGAGTGGCTGACCCTGCGGTGGCAGACGAGTGAGCTCGGCTACCACGACACCCTCGGGGACGGTCTGCGCAAGCTCTGCGCCTACGTCGCGTTCGACCGGCTGCTGGATCGCCGGGGGGAATCGCTATGGGTGTTCGCGGACGACTGGTGGCTGGCCGATGCCATGCGCTCCCGGGCCGCCGCCCGCGGCGTCTCCGTCCTGCTCGACGAGCCCGCAGGGCTGCTCCCCCGGTGGGCCGCGCGCGGGGCGCGGCGGGTCAGGGATGTTGCCAGGTCAGTACCGCCGCGCATTGCCTTCCTCCGGCGGTGGTTCCATACCCGCCGCGCATGCCGGCGGGTGCCGCATGCCGCGGCGATCGGAGGGAGCATCACAGACCTGGACGTGGTCGTCTGTTGCTGGGCGAAGGGCACGGAGATTCTTCGCCACTGGGGGGATCTGCCCGACTGGCTGCGAGCGCAGGGGGTGCGCGTCGGATTCCTCGTGCAAGACGTCGACGGCGCCGGCCCCGGTCCCGAGCTGGTGGCGCGGGTGCGCCGCGGTGTGATCCCGTCACTGTTCCCGTCTGAGTGTCTGAGCGGGGTCGACGTCCTGCGCCTGATCGCATCTTCGTGGTCGGCCTCGATGCACCCGGTACGTCGGTCCCGCGTCGCCAACGTCGACGTGACAGATGTACTGCGGATGTTGCTACGGGAAGAGTCGGTCGATGGCTCATCGCTGTGGGCCCGGCAGCATGCGTGGGTGGCATCGTTTCTGCGCGTGCGGCGCGTCCGGGTTGCGCAGGTGCTTCACCTCCACGAGGGACAACCGTGGGAGCGCGCCCTGCGCATGGGATTCCGCCGCCACCTCCCCGCTGTCCGCCTCATCGGGTACGAGCACAATCCGTCGTTCACGTCATACCTCCGCGTCTTTCCCTCGCGGCGGGAGTGCGGGGCCGGATCCTATCCCGATCTGCTGGTTACCTGCGGGGCGCGCACGCGGCCGCTGTTCATCACGGCCGGTCTGCGTCCGGACCGGGTGGCGGCCGGACCCGCGCTGCGCTACACGTACCTGGAGGCCGCCGCACGAGAGCCTGCCGCGGCGCGAGGGCAGCCGGTTGTCCTCGTCGCGCCGGGGATGACCCGCGGCGAGACGGTCGAGATGATCGCGACGGCACTGCTCGCCCTGGGCGGCCACCGCACTATCGAGCTGGTCGTGCGCCTGCACCCGCTGGCCGGCGACGCCGATCGCCTCCTGGCGGAGGCGCTTGCGTGCTGTGGACTGACAGGATTGCCGGAGAATGTGCGGGTGAGCCGGCGCAGCCTCGCTGATGACCTCCAGCGTGCCGCGGTGGTCGTGTACCGAGCCAGCACGGTGGGATTGGAGGCGGCCGTCCTGGGGATCCCGGTCATCCATCTCGCGTCGTCGCTGACGTTCGGCGTGGACCGGCTCGACGGCCATCCGCTGCCGCGGGAAACCGCGCGCACGCCGCACGAGTTGCGTCGGGTGGTTGAGGACGTGATGACCCGCGGGGACATTCCGTCCGGCGGGGAGAGTCTCGAGCAGATCAGGACGTCGCTCTTTGGGCCGGTGACCACCGAGTCGATGGGAGTCTTTGCGCCGGGACGGAACGCCGTGGTCACTGGGACATGACCCGCGTCTCGGTCATTATCCCGTGCCTGAATGCCGTCCGGTTCATCGGAGAGAGCCTCGGCAGCGTCGCGGCGCAGACGTTTTCCGACTGGGAGATCGTTGTCGCCGACGACGGCTCCACCGACGGGACGCTGGACGTGCTGGCACAGTGGCGCGGGCGGTTGGGAGACCGGCTGCGCATTCTGCCGGGCGGGCAGGCGGCCCGCGGGGCCGGCGCGGCGCGGAATCGAGCCGCCGCGGCCTCGGGTGGGGAGTATCTCGCGTTCCTCGACGCCGACGACATGTGGTTGCCCACGAAACTTGCGGAGCAGATCCCGCTGCTGGAGAATTCGCCGCCCGTTGATCTGGCGTTTGCGCAGGCGTTCTGCGTGGATGCCGAGCAGCGTCCGGTCGATCCGCCGCCCGCGACAGGTGGATGGCCGGCCGGCATCATCGGGGATGCCCCGCACGCGGGCCGGGTGACCGACGCCTATGCCGGGACGATCCGGCAGGCCGTGTTCGCACCGTGCCTGACCGTGGTCGTGCGCCGCGCGGCGTTCGAACGCGCCGGCGGTTTCCCCGAACAGCTCGACCATCAAGTCGAGGACGCTGTGCTCTGGGCCCGGATCGGGCGGCGCAGCGACTTTGTCTTCCAGCCGCGCGTCCTGGCGCTGTACCGGGTGCATGCGGGATCGTGGACGATCACGCAGACGCGGCTGTCCCACCTGGACGGTCGCTTCGAGATCTACCGCACGCTCGCCGGCGACACACGCGAGGTCCCGCCGGTACTGCGTCACCGGCTCCACCGGCTGGTGCGCGAATACTTGAACGCACCCGCGCCTCCGGCCGCGCGGTTGCGCGCGGCGCGCCGGGTCGCCTTCTGGCTGGCCGGCCGCAGACTGCTGGATCCGTCACTATTGTTCCGAGAAACCGCAGCCGCCCTGCGTGATCGCACGCGCGCCACGGCACGGCGGCTGCTTCCTGGAGGTACCGCATGACCTCTCGATTGCAGCACGTGCGCGGGATCGTGGCACAGCACCAGCTCGACGGCCTCCTGATCCAGAAACCCGAGAACCGGTACTACGTCACCGGATTCAGCGGCACCGCCGGCATCGCGCTGGTGACGGCGGATGAGGCGATCCTGCTGGTGGACTTCCGCTACGTCGATCAGGCGGGCGTCGAGGCCCCGGAGTTTACCGTGACCCGGGCGGAGCGCCAACTCGTCGAGACGCTCGGCCGGCTCATCAGCGACCGCCCGATCCGCCGCCTCGGCTTCGAAAGCGACGCGGTCTCCTTCAAACAGCACCAGGAAATCGGCACGGCCGTCGCCCCGGTGGAACTCGTGCCGGTGGAGACGGTGGATCGCCTGCGGTGGGTGAAAGACGCGGAGGAGATCGCCCGGATCAGGAGGGCGGTCGAACTCGCCGACGCCGCGTTCGCCCACATCCAGGCGTTCCTACGGCCCGGGGCGGTCGAGCGCGACGTCGCCTTGGAGATGGAATTCTTCATGCGCCGCGTCGGCGCCGACAAAGAGGCCTTCGAGAGTATCGTGGCCAGCGGGCCGCGCAGCGCGCTGCCGCACGGCCGCGCCGCAGACCGGGTGCTGGCGCGCGGAGATTTCGTCACCCTGGACTTCGGGGCGACCTACCAGCATTACGTCTCCGACTGCACGCGCACCGTCGTCCTGGGCGCCGCCGACGACCGCCAGCGTGAGATCTACGGCGTGGTGCTCGCTGCGCAGCAGGCCGCGCTGGCAGGGATCCGACCGGGCATGACCGGTAAGGAAGCCGACGCGCTGGCGCGGGACGTGATCGCCGCCGCGGGCTACGGGGACGCGTTCGGCCACAGCCTCGGCCACGGCGTGGGCCTCGCCGTCCATGAGGGGCCGACGCTGTCCCCCCGCGAAGAGGCGCGGCTGGGACCGGGCATGGTCGTCACCGTCGAGCCGGGGATCTACCTGTCCGGGTGGGGCGGCGTGCGGATCGAAGATTTGGCAGTGATCACCGACACCGGATGCACGTCGCTGACGAGGTCGCCGAAGGAGCTGCTGGTTCTGTGATACACTGTCTGCGGCCCCCGCACAGTACAGAGGAGGATCGCCCGCTCATGATTTCCACGAACGATTTCCGCGCTGGCGTCGTCGTCGAACTGGACGGAGATCTCTACGCCGTCGTCCAGTCCCAGCACGTCAAGCGGGGGCGGGGCAGCGCCTACGTGCGCGCGAAGGTCCGCAACCTCAAGACCGGCGCAACGACCGAGCGCACCTTCAACGCCGGGGAGCGGGTCCCGCTGGTCTACCTGGACCGCGTCCCGATGCAGTACCTGTACTCGCAGAACGACCAGTACTACGTCATGGACCAAGCCAGCTACGAGCAGATCGCGCTGCCGGGGGCGCTGCTGGGCGATGCCGTCAACTACCTGAAGGACAACACCGACGTCACCGTGGTGCTGTATGACGGCAAACCGATCGCCGTGGAACTTCCCAACGCCGTGGAACTGGCGGTCGTCGATACGGCGCCGAGCGCACGCGGTGATACCGTGTCCGGCAGCACGAAGCCCGCGCACCTGGAAACCGGTCTGGTCGTGCAGGTACCGTTTTTCGTGCAGACCGGCGATCGCATCCGGATCGACACGCGGACCGGCGACTACCTCGAGCGCGTCAAATAGTGCTATAATCCCTTCTGTGCAGGGCCACCCGCAGCGTGTGGACGGCGCGGTGCTGACCGCTGAACCCTTCCGGTCAGGAACGCGTGCCCCCACCGCCGTCGCAGGTGGTTATTTCTTTTGGGGTCCGTTCAGGCGCGTGTAGTGGCGTCGCGCCGCCGCGCGCGGGAGATCGCGCTGCAAGTGTTGTTTGAGGCCGAAGTGGGCCGTCAGCCGCTGGCGGACACGCTCGGCCGCGCCCGCGAATTCGCTCCCGATGAAGATTGGGTGTTCATCACCGCGTTGTGCGAGGGGACGTGGGCGGCTCGGGAGGAGCTCGATGCGCGGCTCGCGGCGGTGACGTCAGGGTGGTCGCCGGAGCGGCTGGCCGGAACGGACCGGGCCATCTTGCGGCTGGCCGCATTCGAACTCCTGCACCTGGGCACCCCGGCGCCGGTGGTGATCAACGAAGCGATTGAGCTCGCCAAAGCGTACAGCACGGAGGACTCGGGCCGGTTCGTAAACGGCGTGCTGGGCGCGCTGGTACGGCCCGGGGCCGGTCAGGCCAGCGTGCATGACCGGTGAGGATCGCTCGCGCGGTCACCTCTGGGTCACCGGCGTGGTGCAAGGGGTCGGGTTCCGATACTTTGCCCGGCGCGCCGCGCGGATGTTGGGCGTCGGTGGGTTTGCGCGCAACCTTCCCGACGGCCGGGTGGAGATCGTCGCGGAGGGATCGCGGGAGTCGGTGGAGCGGTTTGTCGCCGAGGTGCACCGGGGCCCGCCGGCATCCGCGGTCGCTGACGTGCGCGTGGAGTGGGAGCCGCCGACGGGGGCCGTGGAGTTTCTGATCCGTTAGGAGGGGTGGAAGCCCTATCGTGGGTCCGGTAACGCATCTCGAACTGCCGGCCTATCTGGCCTCGCGGGGGCGTCTTGTCGATGACGCCCTCGAGCGTTGTCTCCCCGCCGAGACTGCCAGTCCTTCCATCATCCACCGGGCGATGCGCTACGCGGTATCCGCGGGCGGCAAGCGACTGCGGTCGATGCTCGTGCTTGCCGGGACCGAGGTCTGCGGCGGCGCTCCCGAGACGGCGCTTCCCCTGGCCTGCGCGGTCGAACTCATTCACACGTATTCGCTGATCCACGACGATCTGCCGGCGATGGACAATGCGCCCACCCGCCGGGGACGGCCCACGTGCCACGTCGTGTTTGGCGACGCGATCGCGGTGCTGGCGGGGGATGCGCTGCACGCGCTGGCATTCTCGCTCTTGCTGCACTCCTCCGACGGCATACCGCCCGCACGAACGCTGCTGGTCAGCCAGGAAATCGCGCAGGCGATCGGGACCGGCGGCATGGTCGGCGGGCAGGTCCTGGATCTGCTGGCGGAGGGCCGGCCGGGGTTGAGGGGCGAGGATGAAACGAAGCGGCCGCACACTGAACTCGTCCGGGAGATTCACCTGCGTAAGACCGGAGCCCTGATTCGCGCCTCGATCCGCGCCGGCGCGCTGCTGGCGGGGGCGGACGACGCCGGAGTTGATGCCCTCGCGCGCTACGGCGAACGAATCGGGCTCGCGTACCAAATTATCGATGACATCCTCGATGTGGAAGGGGAAACGGCAACGCTGGGCAAGCAGGCCGGCAGTGATGCCGCCGCCGGCAAGCTCACCTATCCCGCCGCGTATGGAATGGCGCGAGCCCGCGCGATGGCGTCAGACCTCACCGCGGAAGCGATCGAGGCAGTCGATGCACTCGGCCCGCGCGCCCGGATCCTCAAGGAACTCGCGCGCTCCCTGTTGGAGCGGGATCGATGACGCAGCACGCCTCCGGCACGCGCCGGCTCGACCAGCTGTTGGTCGAGCGGGGGCTGGCCCCCACACCGGCGCGCGCCCAGGGAATGATCCTCGCGGGGGAGGTGTCGGTGGACGGGACTGCTGTGACGAAAGCGGGCACGCCGGTCCGCCCCGCCGCCGCCATCGTCATCCACCCTCACGGCGAGCCGTTTGTCAGCCGGGGCGGGCTCAAACTGGAGCACGCGCTGGACGCGTTCCATCTCGATGTGCGCGGGTTGGTCGCGCTGGACGTCGGGGCGTCCACGGGCGGGTTCACCGATTGCCTGCTGCGGCGCGGTGTGCGCCGGGTGTACGCGGTCGACGTGGGCACCGGCCAGCTTGCGTGGAGCCTGCGCACCGACCCCCGCGTGGTCAGCCTCGAGCGGCAGGACATCCGTGGGCTGCGTCCTGCGCAGCTCGGCGCCGGGGTGGACCTGGCGACGGTGGACGTGGCGTTCGTGTCGCTGTTCAGGGTCTTGCCGGCGATGGCCCCGTTGGTCCGTTCCGGCGGGCCGATCGTGGCCTTGCTGAAGCCGCAGTTCGAGGTCGGGCCCAAGGTGGCCAAGGGGGGTGTGGTCCGGGATCCCGCGGCCCACACGGCCGTGCTGCGCGAGGCCGCCGACCATGCCGGCCGCCTGGCGTGGACGGTCCGCGGGGTGGTCGCCTCGCCGATCGCGGGTCCGGAAGGCAACCTGGAGTTCTTTTTGCTGCTGGATCGGGATCCCGTCCCGGGGCCGCCGATCGACGTGGACGCCATCGTCGTCGATGCGCACGAGCGCATCCGCGTCCGTCCCACCGCGCCGGCGGACGCAGGTCCCGAACCAACGCGACTGCGACATGCTGCGGGGTCGGACGGGAAACTGTCGCGTTGGTTCGGGACAGGTGGCCCGTGAAACAGGCCGGCGTCCTGGTGAACGCGACCCGTCTGCGCGAGAGACCGGAGGCGGTCCCGCAGGTCAAACGAGCCGTGGAGGCGATCGCCGGGGAGGCCGCGGTGCTGCTGGCGGGCGAGGCGTCCGCGCTGTTGGGGTTTCCTCAGTACGCAGCGGCCGAGAGCGACCTCACCGCTGCGGATATGCTGGTCGTCTTCGGGGGTGACGGCACCATCCTGCGCGGGGCGCGGCTGGCGGCCACGCGCGGCCTGCCGGTGCTGGGCGTGAACCTGGGAGGGTTCGGCTTTCTGGCTGAACTCGATGCGGACGACCTGTCCGCGGTCCTGCCCGACGTCTTGGCCGGGCAGTATACGCTCGACGAGCGGATGATGCTGACCGCGCGCGTCGAGCCTGCCGGCGACGCTCCGGCGCTGCTGGCGCTCAACGACATGGTGGTAACGAAGAACGAGCCGGCGCGGGTGATGCGCGTGCGTGTGGCGGTGAACGGGGAGCACCTCGCCAGCTACGCCGCCGACGGCATCATCGTGGCGACGCCGACCGGGTCCACCGCCTACTCGCTGTCGGCGGGAGGACCGGTCGTGCACCCGCAGGTGCACGCGCTGATCATCACACCGATCTGCCCGCACGGGTTCAACGCGCGCTCCGTGGTCGTCAAGGGCGACGACGAGGTGACCGTGGAGATCGCGGCGCGGAGCGGCGAGGCGGTGCTCAACGTCGACGGCCGCGTCGGGGAGACCTTCGTCCATCCATCCTCCGTCGTGGTGCGGCGGGCGCCGCAGACCACCAGGTTCATCCGGCTGCGATCGGACAGCTTCTACGGCATTCTGCGGACCAAACTCTCATGGGGGCAGCGATGACTAAATACATCTTCGTCACCGGTGGAGTGGCCTCGGCGCTGGGCAAGGGCATTACCTCCGCATCGATCGGACGCCTGCTGAAATCGCGCGGGCTGCGGGTGACCACCCTGAAGTTCGATCCGTACGTCAACGTCGACGCCGGGACGATGAACCCGCATCAGCACGGCGAGGTGTTCGTGACCGACGACGGGGCCGAAACGGACATGGACCTCGGCCACTACGAGCGGTTCATCGACGCCAGTTTGACCCGCGACAACAACACGACGACCGGCAAGATCTACGGCACGGTGATCGCCCGGGAGCGGCGCGGTGAGTACCTGGGCGGCACGGTGCAGGTGATCCCGCACATCACCAATGAGATCAAGGAAGAGATCCGGCGCGTGGGGGTGGCCGTGGAAGCCGACGTGGTGATCGTGGAGGTCGGCGGGACGGTGGGCGACATCGAAGGCCTGCCGTTCCTCGAAGCGATCCGCCAGTTCCGCCACAATGTGGGGGCCGGCAACGTGATGTACGTGCATGTGTCGCTGGTACCGTATCTGCCGGGCGCCGGGGAACTGAAGACCAAGCCGACCCAGCACTCGGTCAAGGAATTGCGCAGCATCGGCCTGCAGCCGGATGTGATCGTCTGCCGCACCCAGCGGCCGCTGTCGCGTGCGGTGAAGGAGAAGATTGCGTTGTTCTGCGACGTAACCCCCGACGCGGTGATCCAGGCTCTCGACGCCGCGACCATTTACGACGTGCCGCTGATTCTGGAACGGGAGGGGCTCGGACGGCTGATCGTGGATCGCCTCGGGCTGCCGCCGGTGCCGCCGGATCTGAGCGAGTGGGTGGAAATCGTGGACCGGCTGACCCAGCCGGTCACCTCCGTGCGCATCGCGCTGGTGGGCAAGTACATGGGGGTGGCCGACTCGTACGTCAGCATCGTCGAGGCACTGCGGCATGGGGGCATCCCGTACCGGGCCGAGGTCCAGATCGGGAAGATCGACGCCGAAGAACTCGAGCCCCTCACCGAGGCCGAGGTGGCGGAGCGGCTGGCGGATTTCGACGGCATCCTGGTGTGTCCGGGATTTGGAGCGCGTGGGGTGGAGGGGAAGGTGAAAGCCATCCGGTACGCGCGCGAACAGCGGGTGCCGTTTTTGGGCATCTGCTACGGGCTGCACTGGGCGGTGATCGAGTTTGCGCGGCACGTCTGCGGGCTCACCGGTGCGAATACGACGGAGGTCGATCCGGGCACGCCGCATCCGGTGATCGATCTGCTGCCGGAGCAGCGGATGGTGACCGACAAAGGCGGGACGATGCGGCTGGGCGCATATCCCTGCCGGCTGGAGCCCGGGTCGCTGGCGGGGAACGCGTACGGGGTCGAGGAAGTGGGGGAGCGTCACCGCCACCGCTACGAGGTGAACAACGACTACCTCGAGACGCTGACCCGGCACGGGCTGCGGGTGACGGGTCTGTACCCGGCGAAGAACCTGGTGGAAATCATGGAGCTGCCCGACCACCCCTGGTTCGTGGGGACGCAGTTTCATGCGGAATACCGGTCCCGTCCGAACCGCCCGCACCCTTTGTATCGCGAATTTGTGGGAGCCGCACTGCGGCGCGGGCGGGTCGAGGCCGGGGTCAGCGAATCCGCGTGAACAGCAGAGGAGAATCGACGATGGGGCTCGTCAGCTACGTCAACGGTGCGTTCGTTCCGAAAGACGAGGCGAAGGTGTCCGTGTTTGATCACGGCTACCTGTACGGCGATGGGATCTTCGAGGGGATCCGGGTCTACAACGGCCGGATCTTCCGCCTCGATGAGCACCTGGATCGCCTGTACGACTCCGCGCGCTACCTGTTGCTGGACATCCCGCTGCGGGAGGAGCAGTTGCGCGAGGCGATCATTGAAACGGTGCGGCGCTGCGGATTGCGTGACGCCTACGTGCGGCCGGTGATCTCGCGCGGGACGGGAGACCTGGGACTGGATCCGCGCAAGTGCAAGACCCCGACCGTGGTCGTGATCGTGGATACCATTCAGCTGTACCCGCCGGAGGCCTACGAGCGGGGTCTGCGCATCGTCACGGCCACGACGCGCAAGCAGCGCCCGGACGCACTGTCCCCGCAGGCAAAGACGCTGAACTATCTCAACAACATCATGGCCCGCATCGAAGCCACCCAGGCCGGCGTCGATGAGGCGATCATGCTGACGACCGACGGCTATGTCAGCGAGTGCAGCGCCGACAACTTCTACGTCGTCCACGACGGGGAGATCTGGACGGCGCCGGCGGCTCTGGGCATCCTGGAGGGGGTCACGCGGGGAGTGGTCTTCGAGCTCGCGGCGTCCCTCGGCATCCCGGTGCGCGAGAAGGCGTTCACCCTGCACGATGTCTACACGGCCGATGAAGCGTTCCTGTCGGGCACGGGTGCGGAGGTGGGACCGGTGGTCGAGGTCGACGGCCGTCCCATCGGGACCGGCGGGCCCGGGGCGGTGTTCCAGCGGCTCGCCCGTGCCTTCCGAGACATGGTCTCCAGGGAAGGCACGCCCGTCTTTTCCGAGCCCTCCGTGGCGCCCGCGGCGGCACGATCACCGGCCGGGGCCGGCTGATCCTTGATGCCCGTGGGTGAGCGGACGATCCGCTCCACGCGGATCTACGAGGGACGCGTCGTGTCGCTGCGGGTAGATGAGGTCGTGCTGCCCAGCGGCCGCTCGGAGACACGCGAGATCGTCGAGCACCGCGGCGCGGTCGCGATCGTGGCGCGCGCTGCCGATGGCAACGTGCTGTTGGTCCGGCAGTACCGGGCGCCGGCCGGACGCCGGCTGCTGGAAATTCCGGCGGGCACCCTGGAACCGGATGAAACCGTCGAGGCCTGCGCCCAGCGCGAGCTGGCCGAGGAGGTCGGGATGCACGCAGGGCGCTGGCGTGCGCTGGCGTCGATTTTCCCCTCGCCCGGGTTCCTGACCGAGATCGTCCACGTCTTCGTCGCCGACGATCTCACCCCGCATGCGCTGCCCGCGGAAGAGGAAGAGATGGACGTCGTCTCCGTGCCGCTGGCCGACGCCCGCCGCATGGTGATGTCCGGTGAGATCTGCGATGCGAAGTCCGTCACCGGCATCCTCCTGGCCGCGTCCGTGCCGGAGGGCGCATCGTGACGACGCCGTCCGCGCGCATGGAAGGTTTCATGCATCACGTGGACGCGTTTCTCAACTATGCTCTCACCGAGGCCGGATTAGCCGACAACACGGTCGAAGCCTACCACCGCGACCTCCGCGACTTCGCCGGATTCGTGGCGCGCAGGGGAGCGGCCTCGCCCGCGGCCGTCACCCGCGCCGCTGTCTCGCTCTATCTGCTGGACCTGCGCCGGCGCGGCCTGTCGGCAGGCACCGTGAAGCGCCGCACCGCGGCGATCCGTTCGTTCTATCGGTTTCTGCAGCGGGAAGAGCTCGTCGAAGGCGATCCCACGCTCGATCTGGCGCCCCCCCGGTCACCGCTGCGGCTGCCGCGCGTATTGACTGAAGAGGAGATAGCCCGCCTGCTGGGCGCCCCACAGACCGCGACCCCCCAGGGCCTGCGTGACCGCGCGCTGCTGGAGTTGATGTATGCCAGCGGGTTGCGCGTCTCGGAAGCCACGGGCCTCAATCTGGGGGATGTCGATCTGTCCGACGAGGTGGTCCGGGCCATCGGCAAAGGAAACAAGGAGCGCGTCGTCCCTGTGGGCAGCAAGGCCATCGCCGCGCTGCGGGTCTACCTCCGCGCGGCCCGGCCCGCGTTTGCCGGGCGGCGCGCGACGCAGGCGCTGTTCCTCAGCCGCCGCGGCGGCCGGTTGACCCGCCAGGGGTGCTGGAAGTTGGTCCGCGGCTATGCGCGGCGCGCGGGGATCACCCGCGCGCTGACCCCGCACGTGCTGCGCCACTCCTTCGCCACGCACCTGCTGGAGCGGGGCGCCGACCTGCGCGCGGTGCAGGAAATGCTGGGGCATGCGTCCATCGGCACCACCCAGATCTACACGCACGTCACCCGGGCGCGTCTGCGCGACGTATACGCCCGGGCGCACCCGCGCGACGGCATGCGGGTGCGGTCGCACCGGTAGTGCCGGAGTTCACCCGGGTGATCATCCTGGTGCTGGACAGCGCGGGCATCGGCGGAGCCCCCGATGCCGCGGCCTATGGGGATGCGGGCAGCAGCACGATTCCCCATATCGCCGACGCGGTCGGCGGGCTGCGGCTCCCGGTGCTGGGGGACCTGGGACTCGGCTGCATCGTCCCTATCGCGGGCGTCCCGCCCGCGGCGGCTCCCAGGGCGGCCTATGGCCGGCTCACCGAAGCGTCGGCCGGGAAGGATTCCACGACCGGCCACTGGGAACTGATGGGCATCATCCTGGACCGGCCGTTTCCAACCTATCCGCACGGTTTTCCGAGCGAGATCATCGAGCCGTTCGAGCGTGAGATCGGCACGCCCATCCTGGGAAATGTGGCGGCTTCGGGGACCGAGATCATTGCCCGGCTGGGTCCCGAACACCAGCGCACCGGGTTTCCCATCGTCTACACCTCCGCGGACAGCGTGTTCCAGGTGGCCGCGCACGAAGACGTCATCCCGGTGGATCGCCTGTACCAGATCTGCGAGATGGCGCGGCGGCTCCTGCGGGGGCCGCATGCGGTGAGCCGGGTGATCGCGCGGCCGTTTGTGGGCGCGCCCGGGAACTACGTGCGCACGGACCGGCGGCGTGACTTCTCGGTCCCCCCTCCGGCTCCGACCGTGCTCGACGCAGCGGTGCGCGCGGGCTGGGAGGTGTCGGGCATCGGCAAGATTCCCGATCTCTTCGCCCACCGCGGCATCAGCGCCGCCGTGCACACGCACGATGACCTGGACGGTCTGGATGCGACCGTGCGCGCGTTGGAGCAGCAGAGCCGCGGGATTATCATGACCAACCTGGTCGATCTGGACACGAAGTTCGGCCACCGCAACGATCCGGCCGGCTACGGGGCCGATCTCGAGGCCATCGACGCCCGGCTCCCGCAGATCCTGGACCGGCTGGTCTCCAGCGACGTGTTTGTGATCACCGCGGATCATGGAAACGACCCGACCACCGGCAGTACGGACCATGCGCGGGAGCAGGTCCCGATGCTGTGGACCGGGCCGCGGATCAGGAGCATCGATCTGGGAAGCCGCCCCACGTTTGCCGACGTGGGCGCGACCGTGGCAGCCGCGCTGGGCGTGGTGTGGGCCGGGCCCGGCACGAATCTGCTGCCGCAATTCCTCACCGTGGGGTAGCGGGCGTGGAGGTGCGGGAACGCATCGCAGCCGCCGTGACGTTCATCCGCGCGCGCACCCCGCTGGCTCCGCGCATCGCCATCACGCTGGGATCGGGACTGGGCGCGCTGGCCGAGGAGATCGAGATGGCCGCCGCCATCCCATATGCGGAGATTCCCGCGTTTCCGCGGTCCACCGTCGAGGGGCACGCCGGACGCCTGGTATTGGGAACCTTGGAAGGCAAGCCGGTTGTGGCCATGCACGGCCGGGTGCACTTCTATGAGGGCTACTCCATCACGGACGTGGTGTTCCCCCTGCGGGTGATGTGGGCGTTGGGGGCGGAGATCTTTATCGTCAGCAATGCCGCGGGGGGGATCAACCGGCAGTGGGCGGCCGGGGATCTGATGATCATCGCCGACCATATCAACTTCATGGGGGCCAATCCGTTGATCGGCCCCAATGATCCCGGGCTCGGCCCGCGGTTTCCCGATCTGTCGGCGGCGTACGATCCCGCGCTCGGCGCGCTCGCGGAGCGCGTCGCGCTCGCCGAAGGGATCAACATCCGCAAGGGCGTCTACGCCGGCGTCAGCGGCCCAAATTACGAAACGCCGGCCGAACTGCGGATGATGGCCCACTGGGGGGCCGACGCCGTGGGGATGTCGACGGTGCCGGAAGTGATCGCGGCCGCTCACCTGGGCATGCGCGTGCTGGGGATTACGGCGATCACCGACATGGCCACCGGCGAGCAGGTGACCGCCGTCACCCACGAGGACGTGATCGCCACCGCCCGCCGCATCGAGCCGACGTTCGTGGCGCTGATGCGGCGTATCGTCCGCGAGATACCGCTGCCGTCGTAAGCATCGGTGGCCACCCGCGCGTACGACCTCATCCAGAAGAAGCGCGACGGCGCGGAGTTGACCGAGGAAGAGATCGCCGTGTTGCTCTACGGCTATCTCGGCGGCGACATCCCCGATTATCAGATGGCCGCGTTCCTGATGGCCGTGTTCTTCCGCGGCATGACGCCCCGCGAGACCACCACGCTGACGATGGCGATGGTGCACACCGGGGAGATCCTCGATCTCAGCGCAATCCGCGGGATCAAGGTCGACAAGCACAGCACCGGCGGCGTGGGCGACAAGACGTCCCTCGTGCTGGTTCCCCTCGTCGCCGCCGCGGGGGCGCCGGTGGCGAAACTGTCCGGCCGCGGCTTGGGTCACACCGGCGGGACCCTCGATAAATTGGAGTCCATCCCCGAGATGCGGGTCGAGCTGCCGTCGAAGGAGTTCATCGACCAGGTCAACCGGATCGGGTGCGCGATCGCGAGCCAGACCGCGAACCTGGTGCCGGCCGATAAGAAACTCTACGCGCTGCGCGACGTCACGGTGACGGTGGACAGCATCCCGCTGATCGCGGCGAGCGTGATGAGCAAGAAGATCGCCGCCGGGGCCGACGGAATTGTCCTCGATGTGAAGATGGGCAGCGGGGCGTTCATGAAAGACCTGGACTCGGCACGGGCGTTGGCCGCGATGATGGTCGCGATCGGGACCGGCGCCGGACGGCGCACCGTGGCGGTCATCTCCGACATGGATCAGCCCCTCGGTCTTGCGGTGGGGAACGCGCTGGAGGTGGCCGAGGCGATCCAGACACTGCAGGGCGCAGGCCCCCCGGATCTGGCGGAGCTGTGCCTGGCGCTGGGATCACAGATGCTGGTACTGGCCAACGCGGCCGGGTCGCTCGGCGACGCGCGGGACCGGCTGCAGTTTGCGCTGGAGAACGGCCGCGGGGCCGCCAAGCTGAAGGAGATGATCGGCGCGCAGGGTGGGGACAGCGGCGTGGTCGACGACCCAAACCGTTTGCCCCACGCCGCCGTCACGCTTCCCGTGCCGGCGTGGACGGACGGCGTCGTCACCACGATCGACGCGGAACGGATCGGGTCGGCGGCGATGGCGCTGGGAGCCGGCCGGGCGCGCAAAGAAGACAAGATCGATCCCGCTGCGGGCCTCGTGCTGCGCCGGAAGGTCGGCGACGCCGTCGCCCGCGGCGAGCCGGTTGCCGAGATCCATGCCGCCGACGCCGCGCGCGGTACGGAGGTGGCCGCGCGCGTGCAGGCCGCGTACACCATCGGCCGCGAGCGCCCTACGGCGAGGCCGCTGATCCACGAGGTCGTGGAGTAAGAAGGAGGAGACACATGTTCACGCAGATCGTACTCGGTGTCGATGGATCGGAGGCGTCCGAGTTGGCGGTGGCCGTCGCCGCGGATCTTGCCGCACAGCTGCACGCCGCCGTCACGGTCGTCAATGCGGTAGCCGACGCGATGATGATCATGCCGCCGGTGGCGCCGACCGAGGCGATGATCACGCCCCCGCTGATGACCGAAGAGGCGCTGCAGGAGATGGAGCAGGCCGGGCGCGAGGTACTGACGCGCACCGCGGAGCGGTTTCAGCGCGCGGGCGTGGCCTGCACGACGCGGCTGGAGCACGGCCCCGCCGCCGCGCAGATCGTGGAGATCGCCACGTCTGTGGGTGCGGACCTGATCGTGCTCGGCAGCCGGGGCCACGGCAAACTGGAGGAGCTGCTGCTCGGCAGTGTCAGCGATACCGTGGTGCGCGAGGCAACCTGCTCGGTGCTGATCGTGCGCTGACTCGCTGAACGATGAATCCGTCATTGTCATTGCGAGCGAAGCGAAGCAATCTCGGGATTGCTTCGCCGCCGCGCTCCTCGCAGTGACGGGGAGGACATTCCTGGAGGAATGACATGACAATCCGAACCGTTGGCGTGGTCGGCTGTGGTCTGATGGGGGCCGGGATCGTGGAGGTCGCGGCGCGGGCGGGCTACGACGTGGTGGTGCGGGAGATCAACGACGAGCTGGTGGCTAAGGGGCTGGCCCGCATCGACACATCCATGGGCCGTGCCGTCCAGCGCGGGAAAGTCACCGCCGCCGAGGCGGACGCCGCGCGTGCGCGGATCCGCGGCACAACACACCTGGAGGACCTGGCGGGCGCGCAGTTGATCGTCGAAGCCGTCGTCGAAAACATGGACCTCAAGCAACAGGTCTACCGCGAGCTGGATCGCTTGGCCGCTGAGGCGACGATCTTCGCCAGCAATACGTCATCGCTGTCGATCACCGAGATGGCCTCGGTGACGTCCCGGCGCGATCGGTTCCTGGGCATGCACTTTTTCAATCCGGTGCCGGTGATGAAGCTCGTGGAGCTGATCCGGGGCCTGCAAACCTCGGACGCCGCGATGGCCGCGGGCCGGGCGTTTGCGGAGTCCGTCGGCAAGACGGTGGTGGTGTGCAAGGACAGTCCCGGCTTCATCGTCAACCTGCTGCTGGTCCCGTACTTGCTCGATGCGGTGCGCGCGCTGGAGATGGGGGTGGCTACGAAGGAGGACATCGACACCGCGGTGGTGCTGGGGCTGGCGCACCCGATGGGGCCGCTGACGCTGCTCGATTACGTCGGAATCGACACCACCTACTTCATCGCCGAGGCCATGTTTCAGGAGTTCAAGGATACACGCTACGCCGCGCCGCCGTTGCTGAAGCAGATGGTGCTGGCCGGCCTGCACGGCCGCAAGACCGGCCGCGGGTTCTACGAGTACGCATAACGTTACTGCCGGCGGAATGCCTCCAGGCGCGTCCGCAGGCGCTCGATCAGGGACGCAGACACGGGATCGGCGACCGCGTTCAGCAGCGCGAACGGATCGGTTTTCAGATCGTAGAACTCCCGGTCCCCGTTGAGGTATTCGACGTAGAGCTGCGTCCTGGTCCGCACCGCCGAATAGAGCATGGCCTGCTCATCGGATTCTCCGTCCAGCATCTCGATCAGCATCGCGTCGCGCCAGGACGTATTCGGCTCGAAGACCAGCCGGGCGATGCTGGTGCCGTCCACTTTCGGATGCGGAATCCCTGTCCATGAAGCGATCGACGGGACGAGATCGATCAGGGTAATCAGGTGTGCGTCCACTCGCGGGCTGGCGCCGGGCACGCGAACGACCAGCGGCACGCGTGCGCATTCGTCATAGGGGCAGATCTTGCCCCTCGCCATCCGATGCTCTCCCCACGCCCAGCCGTTGTCGGACGTGAGGATGAAGACCGTGCTGTCGAGCCGCCCTGAAGCGGCGACGGCGTCATAGATGGCCTGCACGGCACGATCGACCGATTGCAGGCTCCGCAGCTGCTTGATCCGCCTCCGCTCAACCCGGGCGGCGTCATCTGCCGTCAGCGGAGGAAGCAACTGGACCCACGCCGGTTTGTCCGCGACGTCTGCTTCGTTGAACGACGGTGGGCGCCATGGGCTGAGATCGACGAACAGCACCTTGTCCCGACGCTCCGAGATCGCGGGGATATGCGGAGCCCGCGGTGTGAACAGCAGGAAGAAGGGCTGTCCGACCGGGGTGGTGGTGATGAAATCGACGGCTTTGGATGCCAGCACAAGGGTCGAATAGTCCTCCGGTCCGGTTCCATAGGTGACTTCCGACCCGTTCTCAACGAGGCGGTAATCATAATAGCCTTCCGTCCGGAAGGCATGCCAGTCCGACCAGCCCGGGGGGGTGTACGGCCATGGGCGAAACAGCTTCCAGTCTTCGGAGTAGCCGTTGAGATACTTGCCGATCAATGCCGTCCGATATCCAGCCCCCCGCAACCACGTTGCCAGCGTGGAGGCGTCTTTCAATCCGCGGGCATTGATGCGATTGCTCAGCACGCCGTGATTGTGTGAGAACAATCCCGTCAGCAGGCCGGCGCGGCTCGGGCAGCACTGCGGGGTGCTGGCGAAGGCGTTCGAGAAGGTCACGCCCGGCTGCACGAGTAGCTGCTGCACCCGGGGCATGTACTGCAGCGTATCCCACCGCTGGTCGTCCGTGAGGACGAGGATCACGTTGAGCCCGGTACTCAGGGCGTTGGTGGTCACCCAGACTGTGTTCGTATCGGCCGTTGTCCCGTTGTTGAACCGCGCGCGGACGAAATAGGCAAACGTCTCGCCCCAGCCCGTTGTCGTGTCGACAAACGACGTCCGTGCCTGCTGGAACGTGATGATTGGCTTGCCGTTGCGGTAGATCGTCAACTGGTTCAGGTTCGGCACAGGCCAGCCGCGCCAGTCCAGCGTGACGCTGGTGGCCGTCTTGCGGATGACCTGGAGGGGACTCTCTGCGCTGTGTGTTGTTTCGGGGATATAGGAAATGGCCAGCGCAATGAGGAGGCCGGCCGCGAGAAACCGGCCCAGTTGCGGCCCGCGGATCATTCAGCTCCGCGCGATTTCTTTATCGCCGCCTCGACGTGATCGGCGAGCACCAGGATCCCGCGCTGCCGGCCTTTGACGGCTTTACCGATTGACGCAAAGGGGATCTTGCGCGCCCGCAGCCAGTTGACCGTGCGGTTGAAATCTTCCTTGCTGTTGGGATCCAGCCCCGCTTTCTCCATCAGATCCCGAATCCCGACGATCCGGCTCCACGCGCCGTCCATCTGCACACCTCCGCGTCACGCCTCGATCTGCGACTGTGCTTCGCTGGCTTCCGAGGCGGCTCCTGGCCGCTGCGGCCCGTCGTACGGCACCACCCCGGCGGCGGAGACCGAAAAGAGCATCGGCGTGAGCGGGTGGTCCGCCGCATCATACATGGCCAGCGCCCGGCCGGCGACAACCTCGGAACGATCGGCGCTGCCGGTCAGGCACGCATGCTCGTGGGGAATGGCGAGGATCGGGGCGCGGGTCTGGTGGGGGATGATGAGATCCGCCGCGAGCACCCTCGCCGCCTCATACCCATCCAACTCGATGTAGTCGGCCTGGGGGCCGCCGAGTTCATCGAGCAGATGCTGTGTATGCGCCCGCAGGTTCTCGATCGCCAGCCGGTGGAGGTCGGCCGTGCCGATGCCCCACGCCGACATCATCCCTTCGGTCACGTACGTCATCTGGAATTGGTCTTCGATGACGTATGCCACGACCAGGCCGGCGGCCCAGGGGGAGCGGACCGGAACATGCTGCGTCCGGTACCCGCGGGACATGATGAGGTCCGCCTCGCGTTTGATCAGCGGCAGGACTCGGTCCCGGACGAGCGGAAACGGCGGCGGGGTGGCCGGAGGCACGCGGTGCCGCAGCCCGGCGCTCACCCGGCCGAACAGTTCCGCCTCGTCGCCCCGGCGGCGGAGGCGATAGACATAGCTCTCCAGGAGATCGACCTCCAAGGAAACGCCCGACACGGCACAGACGAAGCCATTCACGGTCGACGTCCGCCACACGATATCCGGACATCCGGCGAGATAGGCTCGAAACCGCTCGCGGAATCCCACAAACCCCACCCGCAGGCGCCAGGCCGCCACGGCGATCGCCGCGGCAAGCCCGAGCAGGCCGGCGGTGAGATCGGTCATGGCCGATCCCTACCGCAGCGGAGCGAATCCGTGCAGATCCGCGAGGACACCGCGGCGCTTTCTTCGAGGAACGAAGACCGCAGTGACGGGCATGTCCAGCTGCACGTCGGCGGGCGTAACCCGCAGCAGGCGTGCGACCATGCCGCCGTCGGTGCCGTCGATCCTGACGTAGGCGACAACCTCGGGCGCCGGCAGCGGCCGGCCGGTGCCGGTGACATGGACGACCGCAAACGTGTGCACACGACCGGTCGCCGGAACCTCCCCCCAGGTGTCGGAGAGGTCGGCGAAGCAGCGCTCACAGTACAGCCGGGGCGGCAGGTAGGTCAGGGAGCATTCCTCGCACCGCGTCACGGCGAAACGGCCCCGTGTTCGCAGCGTCGCAAAGAACCGCTCCCCCGCAACCCCCGCGGTGTAGAGGAACTCGACGGGCATCCGGCCGCGCCAGACCCGTCCGTCGCCCGCGTGCAGATCCGGCATCAGCGTTTCCTCCGGTAGGGGGCGAAGTGCACGATGTCGGTAATCGCACCGCTCCGATCGCGCGGTTTCTTCCACACCGCCCGCACCGGCATGCCCACGCTGATCTGGCCGCGGATCGCCTCGACCGACCGCCCCGAGACGCCGCCGAGCAGGTGCAGGAATCCTCCGCGAGGACTGGTCCCATCGATCTCGATGACCGCGGGGATCTGCGGCCGCTTCAAGGGTTTCATGTCCCAGGTGATGTAGCAGATCGAGAACGTGTTCACCGTGCCGGTGTCGGGCAGTTCGACCCACTCATCCATCGGTTTGAAGTCCAGTTCGCAGAACGCGCGGGGCGGGGTGACGATGCGGCCGCACTGGCGGCAACGCGTGCCGTAGAGTTTGCCCTCCTGTAGTCCATCGAGGAAGCGGCTGATCGCCACCCCGGCATCCCAGCCGTACTCCAGGGCGGGCGTCCACGGGGTGACGGACACCTTCCGGCGGAACTCGTCGTCGCGCAGCCCGTGGCCGCGCATCGGGGCGCGGGGTGGTGCGTCGATCGGCCGTCGGCCCGCCATCTCAGTGGACCCCCAGGACCGCCACGGTGCCGATCTGCATCAGATCGCCCCAGGCCTGTGCCACGCCGCGTTCAGGATTGCCGGGCACCTGGCGCGCCCCCGCCTCTCCGCGCAGCTGCCAGAACAGTTCGCACAGTTTCATCAGGCCTGCCGCGGCGATCGGGTTGCCGACGCCCATCAGCCCGCCGGATGGACAGACGGGGAGCTCACCGGTCCGGTCAAACCGTCCCGCGGCGAGATCCTCAGGCGCCTTGCCGCGGTCGGCCAGCTGCAGCCCTTCCAGATGGTGGAGCTCCTTGTACGCGAACGGATCATAAGGTTCCGCGATGTGGATCTGCCGGCGCGGTTCACTCACCCCGGCCATCTCGTACGCCATCTTCGCGGCGACTTCCACATACCGGGGGTACGCCAGGTCGCGGTTTCCCCAGTACGAGGTATCCAGGGCCCAGCCGACGCCCTGGACCCAGACGGGTTTGTCCGTGAGCCGCCGGGCGACGGATTCCGAGGCCAGGACGATCGCGGCGGCGCCGTCGGAGATCGGGCTGACCATCAACCGGTGCACGGGCCAGGCGACGACGTCCGATGCCAGCACGTCGGCCACCGTGAGGTTCGCGGCCACCTGCGCGGCCGGGTGATCGAGGGCGTTGCGCTTGTTCTTCACCGAGACGAGCGCGATGTCTTCATTGCGGATGCCGTAGGTCTGCATATAGCGCTGCTGTTCCAGTGAGAAGATCCACAGCAGGTTCGGTCCCAGCGGCCGCTCGATGGTATGGTCGAAGATCGTGAGGAACGCCCCCTGGGGGTGGGGCTGGCAACTGCTCATCTTCTCCTCGGCGACGACCAGCACCAGATCAAACAGCCCGGATGCCACCATCGTCCACCCGCTGATGATGCTGAACACGCCGGATCCGCCGCCGACGTAGGCGCGCATGTAGGGTTTGCGCGTCCCGCCCGCACCGTCCAGCAGCCACTCGCCCTTCATGTGCACGCCGTCAAAGGCATCGGGGGCGGTGGCCATCGTCACGGCCTGAATGTCGTTCAAACGCAGCCCGGCGGAATCCAGCGCCTGCTGCGCCGCGTAGTAGGACAGTTCGCGCCCGGTCTCCAGGGCGCGCCGCATGAACAGACTCAGCCCCGCGCCCACGAC
>DASXUC010000146.1:0-33393 GCA_036505015.1 bacterium
CTGGCGGGCCCGGAGGGAATCGAACCCCCGACCAGAGGCTTAGGAGTCCCCTGCTCTATCCACTGAGCTACGGGCCCTGAAGATATCTTAACAAAACGTGGAATCAGTTGCCGTCTGGGGAGCTGAAGACCCGACGGATCATCTCGAGGTTCTCGGGCCGTCCGACATCCACGTCGAGCGCGATTCCGGGATCTTCGACAATCACGGGGCGGAGCCGGATCCCGAACGATTCGGCGGCCTTCGCGACGATTTCGTTGATCGAGAGTTTTCCGGTATACAGTTTGGTGAAGATGGACCACCCCAGAGCCTGTGCGATCAGCAGCCGGACCACCAGCGGCTGCTTTCTCGCCGCAATGATCCGCTCCACAAAGGGTCGCACGCGGGGCAGGATCCGGGGGTCGAATACCATCATGTTCCCGACGCAGAACGTGCCCTCGGCGAGTGTGATGAACAACTTCTGTGCCGCGGGGAACTGCGCCAGGATCACGTTGTCAGGCACGATGGGATAGTAGAAGTCCGCCGGCTCGGCCGCGCACGCATCGACGATCTCCTCGATCACGAGCGGCGTCAGCAGCGGCAGATCCGACGCCACGACCATCGTCAGTCCCGCGGGCTGCAGGACCTGCACCGCCTGCACGACGTTGTCCATGATCCCGCCGACGGCCGGAACCAGGGTCACCCCCGGCGGCAGCGCCTGCCGCAGGGCGGCCTCCGGCCCGATCACCGCCACCCGCTCGATGCTGGGGGTCTTCAGCAACGCCGCGACGACGTGCGTCACCAGCGGCCGGCCTGCGACGAGCACGAAGGCCTTGTTGGGGAGCGCGGGATCCAGTCCCGGCTCCGCTCCGCCTCCCGCGAGCACGATCGCGTCCATCCGCAGCCCCTACCAGACCCGCTTCATCGCCACGCGCGCCGGCAGACGCCGGTACCCGAGCTTCTCGTTGACCGCAACCATCGGATAGTTCACCGTATCGTTGTTCGTGCGCATCACCGCCACGGCATTGTCGCGGGCGAACTCAATCGTCGCCAGCTTCAACGCCGTCGCCAGACCGCGGCCGCGGTACTCGCGGCGCACACCCGTGAAGTAGGTGTATGCTGGACGTCCGTCGGGCGTGAACAGTCCGCTCATCCCCACCCACTGCTCGCCGTCGGCCAGCAGGAAGAGCGCGTCTGGGCGGAACCCAGGAGCGGCGAAGTACTTCTGGAACTTCTCAAACGAGAATCGCGGCGGCCCCTCCGGATGCGGTACGTCTTGGCTGAGCGTCATGCTTAGATCGTACATCTTCCGCATGTTCTCCTCGTTGACGCCGATCGCCGCGAACGTCAGCAGCCGCAGGTCACCCAAGCGGTCCCGCCAGCTCTGGAAGGGCGTCCAGTCGAACGAAGCGACATCCAGCTCCATCTCGAAGCGCTGAAATGCTTCCCGGTACCCCCGCCGCTCCAAAAACCCGCGCGCGGTGGCGTCGCTTGCGCGGATCACCGCCCCCAGCTCGGCGGCGCCATGTTCCCGGGCGTAGGCCTGCTGCCGCCGCTCCACCTCAGTACCGATCCCCCGCCGGCGATACCCGGGAAGGACAGCGATCAGCAGCCGGAACATGTGCCGCGGACGGGACTGGCTGTTGCCGGCATCGGATCCGGCCACGATCTGCGTGCCGGCGGCGGCGACCAGGCGATTGAATGCATCACGCGGATGCCGCATCGTCTCCGCGTAGCGAAATTCTTCCAGCGTGACGCGCTCCTCGGGAGGATTGACGGCGTTCAACATGTCAACAATCGCCGGGACATCGCCATCGGATGCCGCCCGGATCGTGGCCTCACTCACGGACTTCCCTCCCCGGCCTACCGCCGCACCCTCCAGTTCGTGCTCGGCCACACGGAATCATCCCACGGCATGTGACTTGCTCTCTTTCACAGCGATACCGCATCACATCCGCCCCGCGGCCAACGGCGCCGGGGGTGCCTGCGCGCCGGCTGCGGGGTGAAAACGGACAATGCCAGACGACACATCCATTGAGCGTCGCCGCGCCAAGAAGCGCGGCATCTTGCTGGCCTCAGGCGGGCTGGGGCTGGCTCTGTCCGTGCTGATCGCGCTGAAGCTGCTTGGACTCGCCACGGTCCGGATGGAGCAGTGGGCGCTGGCCGTGGCCGTCACCGCCGTCGTGCAGGGCGTCCTCTGGCTCATCCCTCACCGTGGCTGGGACCGCTTCCTGCCGTGGGATCGCCACTACCTGTACACGCCGATGCTGGCCGCGTCCTTGCTGATGATGCTGTATATTTCTGTCGCCCCGGGCGGCCGCATCCTGCTGCTGATGGCATGGTTCACCGCTCTGATGTTCATGGTCGGGCGCGTCGGGTTCGCCGGCGTCGTCGCGCTGAGCAGCGTGATGGGCGCGGGCTACCTCACCGTGACCAGCCTCCTGCTGGCCCGGGTTGACCTGATCGCCCCGACGAGGTCGACCCTGCTGTTTGAAGGCACGGTCGCCGCGGTCTTCATGGTTATCAACGTGTACGCCGGCATCGTGTTCGAACGTCTGCGGCGCGAGCGCGACGAACGGCGCGCATTGCAGGAAGAACAGAAGCGATCAAAAGATCGGATCGAGCGGCAGCTCCACCGGCTGGCCGCGCTCCGCATGATCGATATTGCCATCACGTCCAGCCACGAACTGTACCACACATTGGAGATCATCCTGGCGGAAACGCGCGCGCAGCTGCGCGCCGACGCGGTGGCAGTCCTGACCCTCGACTCCGCCGATGGCCGGCATTTGATCTACGCGGCCGGCCGTGGGTTCCACACGCCGCTGATTCGGCGCACGCGATTGCTGCTGGGCGAGGGGCTTCCCGGGCGGGCCGCCGTTGAAGGCCGGCTCGTCCACAGCATCGGAGCGGCCACCTTGGCGGCGGACACGTCCCGACCCAATCTTGTGATGGAGGAGGAGTTCGAATCCTATTACGCCCTCCCGCTGATTGCCAAAGGCAAGGTGCGCGGCGTACTGGAAGTCTTCCACCGCACGCCGGCGGAGCACGACGGGGACTGGATGGACTTCCTGCACACGATCGCGGGGCAAACCGCAATCGCCATCGACAGCTCGCGGCTGTTCGGCGATCTGCAGAACACCAACGAGGATCTGCGTCAGGCCTACGACCTGACCATCGAGGGCTGGTCGCGGGCGTTGGAGCTGCGCGACCGCGAAACCCAGGGCCACACCGCCCGCGTCGCGGAACTAACACTGCGCCTCGCCCAAACCGTCGGCGTGACGGGTGCGGATCTGGAACACCTGCGCCGCGGCGCGCTCCTCCACGACATCGGAAAGATGGGGATCCCGGACAGCATCCTGCTGAAGTCAGGTCCGCTGACCGCCGAGGAGTGGGACATCATGCGCCAGCATCCCACCCACGCCTATGAATTGCTGAATCCGATCGCCTTCCTCCGCCCGGCGCTGGATATTCCCTACAGTCATCACGAGAAATGGAATGGGACCGGGTACCCGCGGGGCCTGCACGGCGAGGCGATTCCGGTCGCGGCCCGCATCTTCGCCGCCGTGGACGTCTGGGACGCGCTGCGCTCCGTCCGACCCTACCGCCCGCCGTGGACGGCGGAGTGTGCCCGCTCATACATCACCAGCGAGTCGGGCAGTCAGTTCGACCCTCAGGTCGTGCAGGCGTTCCTCTCGCTCGACCTCTCCTAAGGCCCCGGCGGACGGGGTGCCTCTTCCGATGCGGCGTTTCAGCGCCGCCGGATGGGGCAAAATCCAATAGGCAGTACCGTTACTGTCATGGACAACCAGCGGACCTCCAGCACTCCCCTATGGCTGCAGCGTCTGGGGGGTCGGCTTCGATTGGCCAGACGTGCACGAGGGGTCACGCAGACCGATGCGGCAGGTCCAGGGCTGACGAAGAGCTTTGTGAGCCTGCTCGAATCGGGTCGGACCTATCCTTCCGTCGCCACGCTGGTCTCGATCGCCGACCGCCTCCAAACGTCGCTGGGGCAACTGCTGCTTGATGAAGGGCAGCTGGCGCGAGAAACCGCGCTGAATCTGATCTCGCTGGCCCGCGGCGCCGCCACCGCTCGCACAGAACAGTCCGAGTCTCTGCTCGACGCCGCGTCAACCCTGGCCGGCGGCGGGGACGACATCGCGGTCGAGCTCCTTCTGGCGCGAGGCGATATCGCCGTGGCCCAGGGCAGACACCGCGATGCCGACCGGTGGTTCCGCGAGGCGCTGAGCCAGGCGAAGAAGCGCCGCCAGCGGCTCGACGAGCCCCGGGCGATGATGCGGCTGGCCGCGCTGGCGTACCACAATGGCGATTTCGGCCACGCGCGCACGCAGATTGAGGATTCGCTGGCGGCATTCCGGGCCACCCGCACGCTTCGGACACCCGACGGCTGTGACGCGATGATTTTGCACGGCTCGATTCTGGTGCGACAAGGCAAACCCTCGCGCGCCCTGCGGGTGTTCGAGGATGCCGTCCGGACCGCGGAGCGCGAAGGACTGGAGCCCGTGCTGGGGCGGGCGTACGGTGGAATCGGCCAGGCCCACGCCGCCGCCCACCACGTCAACCGGGCGATCGACGCCCTGCAGCGGGCCCGCGACGCGCTGCAGGGCACCGGCAGCGGTCCCGACCTCGCCGCGGCGCTCCACCAGCTGGGACGCCTGCAGCTGGAAGCCGGCCACGTCGAGAACGCGCAGGAAGCGCTGGAGCAGGGAGCGCGGCTGCTGCAGGATCAAAGCGACCCCGGCCCCCGCGCCGACGCGCTGACGGATCTGGCCCGCGCGCAATTGCGGGCCGGGCGCCTCGCACAGGCGCACACGACCGCGCGTACCGCGCTCTCCATCGCCGGACATACCCACGACCCGGGCCGCCGCGGCCGCGCGTTGCTGGCCCTCGCACACGTCGCGCGGGCACAGCGCCGGACCAAGCAGGCCATCGAGCTCCTGCGGGAGGCGACCATGGTCCTGCGCAAAGCGAGGCTGCCGGAGGAACTCTCCGAGGCGAACCGGGAGCTGGAGGCGATGACGAAGGAGAAAGCCCCGTCAGGGGCTGAACGGATGCTGGCCGCCGCCGGGCGCGCTCACGGGAACGGCGCTTAGCGCCCCTGCGCCTTTCGCACCCCCGCGAGGTACGTCGTCAAAGCGTGATTCCCATCCCGCGATCCCGTCTGCGTGGAGAACGTCCACGGCGCCTTGACGTGTCGGTATCCGGTGGTCGTCGTCGGCAGCCTCGGCACGATATCTTCGGCATTGACGAACCGGATGCTCGTCCCAATGGTCTGATCGTACCGGACCGCAAACCGGCCGTCGCCGACGCGCGGACTGGCAAAGTTGTACAGCGTCAGCGAGTGGAACGGCGTGTTCACCGCCGCGTCGAGCGCATGCAGCGTCGACAGGGCGGCGCCCAGGCTGTGCCCGGTCAGGTACAGCTGCTTGGAACCAGGCAGCTTTCGCAGCACCGCGATGATCTGGCCACGCATTGACGCGTAGATGCCCAAAAACCCCGCATGCGAATACCCCGCCCCGGGCGCGAATGGATACGACGTGTAGCCGAAGTCCGCGTTCGTGATCCACTCGGTCGTCGTCTGCGTGCCGCGGAAAGCGATCACCACTGCGGCCGCCGACTCGGCAATAAATCCAAACGGTGCAGTCATGTGTTGCTGATCCGTCCCGGTGAACTTTGCCACCAGGTCGTATCCGGAGGGGACCCTAAAGGTCCCCGGGGAATCGAGCTGGACATAGGTCGCCTCACAAAATCCGCCCAGCGTCATGGCGAGATCGAGATCGACGACCGGGTTCGCCGGGGCCGCAGCAAGCCGGCGTCCCACCGGCACGAGCATCCGCAACCCCGCCCCCGCGGCGACCGCGTACCGCAAGAATGCCCGGCGCGAGATCACGCGGGCGCGGGCGTCATTCCACGCAGGCGGAGTCCGAGGCCGACCAACAGGATGCCAAACATCACCGCGTAAATCCCAATGATCCAGGTCACGACCAGCGCGCCGGAGCCGGGGAAGAGAACGAGCAGCACGCCGAAGGCCACCGATACGATCCCGCCGAGGGCAAGCATCCACTCGCCCTGGATGTCCTTGCGCAGCCGCACCGCGGCAACCACTTCGAACACGCCGGTGAGGATCGCCCACGCGGCGATCAGGTAGAGGAGGATCAACGCCGTCATCGCCGGCCAGAGGAACGTGAGGATCCCCGCCGCCACTCCGGAGACAGCTTCAAGGATCAGCGCGCCCCACCGCTCGTGCCGCGCCGCCGCCCGCACCGCCGCCACGAAGGCGAAGACGCCGTCGACCAACGCGTACGCGCCGAACAACAGCACCAGGGCGGCCAGCGTGGTCGGAGAATAGAAGAAAGCAATCAGACCGAACGCGATCGCCAGCACGCCGCGGAACACCACGGCCCACCAGTTCCGGGCCAGCGCGTTCACATCGCATCCCCCCTCTGGTATGTGTGCATGTCGCGGGAGTGTTCTGTGGCTGCCTAGCGGCTCCCTGCCCTTGCGCCCCTCACCCTTGAGGGTTCGTTCTCCATTTGCCAAACTGCGACACGAGTCACAGACCAACTCGTGTCGCAGTTTGGCGGAGGGGGAGGGACTCGAACCCTCAAGCATCGGTCGCCGCGACCCCCACGAGCCTACAGCTCGTGGGGCCCTCGACGGAAACCATCGTCGCGGCTCCCTCTTCAGGGGGACTAGGTCCCCCTGATCGCTCACTTCGTTCGCTGCCCCCTTTACCACCCGGGGGAGTTCCTCCCCCACATCCCCCTCACCCTTGAGAGTTCGTTCTCCATTTGCCAAACTGCGACACGAGTCACAGACCAACTCGTGTCGCAGTTTGGCGGAGGGGGAGGGACTCGAACCCTCAAGGGGGTTTCCCCCCGCCGGTTTTCGAGACCGGTCCCTTACCAGTTCGGGGCACCCCTCCGCGTTCTCGCTCATTATAGACGAGATCGTAAACGTGGAAAAATCATCCCCGGAGAGGTACATACCGATGAAGCACATCGAGACAAAAGGCACCACGGAATTCTTCCAGGTGGTGGCGGAGACGCCGCGCTCGCAGGGGGCGACGATGGTCCTGCAGCCCGGCCAGTCGACGGGCGGAGACGACAACGTGCACAGCGGAGAAGACCAGTGGCTCTACGTCGCCTCAGGGACCGGCCGCGCTACAGTGGAAGGTACCGCGCAGACACTGACAGAGGGATCGCTGCTGCTCATCGAGGCCGGCGAGACACACGAGATTACCAACACCGGCCGCCGGCCGCTGGTGACCATCAACGTGTACGCGCCGCCGGCCTACTGAAACGACAAGCGACGCGTCTTTAAGGTCCGGCGGCCACGACGTTGATGGCGCCGCTCTGGCCGAGTGCGCCGTGATTGGAAATGCCGCAGACGAACGGGAACGATCCGGCCTGGCTGGCGACAAATTCGATCTCGAACTTCTGTCCCGCATCCGTCGCGAAGAACCGACGTTCATCGGCCACGCCCGTGCGAAACGTCCCGCGCGCCGCGACGTCCAGGTTCACCAGCCAGCGGGCGGCAATGCTGTGCGACCGCCGCTCCGGGTCGTCGTTGCTGAACTGGATGACTACGGTGTCGCCGCGGTTGACCGAGATGAGATTGGGCGTGTACTTGTAGGACACCGCACTGATCTGAAAGACCTTCCGGCTGCCCTGCGCAAACGCCCTGAGTTGGCCGCCGGCCGAGATGAGAATCACGGCGGCCAGGATCCCTGCCGCCAGCATCACCCGCATCCGCATTCTGTTCCTCCCGCGAGAGAATCTCCAATAGGGACTATGGGTTTTGTACCTTGTCCCTGTAACAGGAGCTTCACGGCAGCATACGAAAGTTCGCCCTAGCCGAGGTACGCCCCTATGATCTGCTGGAACTGCGGATTCGAGAACCAATCCGGCGCGAAGTTCTGCGCGAATTGCGGAAAACCGCAGCGGGCGTCGTGTCCGGAATGCGGCGCGGAGATTCCCGAAGGATCCCGGTTTTGCCCGAACTGCGGAATCGCCCTGGTTTCCCCACCCGCGCGTGCGGCCGAAGCGCCGGTGCTGACGGCCGAAGCGCGCAAAGTCGTCACCATCCTCTTTGCGGACCTCGTGGGGTCCACCGGACTGACCGAGAAGCTCGATCCCGAAGACGCCCGTGAAGTGGCCCAGAAATTCTATGAGATGGTGGAACACGCGGTGACCCGATGGTACGAGGGCACCGTGGCAAATCTCCTCGGTGATGCCGTGCTGGCGGTGTTCGGCCTGCCCGTGTCGCATGAGGACGATCCGGAGCGGGCCGTGCTCGCCGGGATGGCGATCCGGGATGCCATGCCGGTATTGAACGGTCACCTGTTAGCCGCCTACGGGGTCGAGCTCGCCGTGCGCGTCGGCATCAACACCGGTGAGGTTGTGGCGGCGTCAGGCTCGACGTTTGAGCGTGATTTCCTGGTCTCCGATGCGGTCACGGTCGCAGCCCGTCTCCAGCAAACGGTCGACCCCGGCACGGTCGTGGTCGGTGAGCGAACCCACCGGCTGACCCTCGATGCCGTCGAGTATCGCGAACTTCCGCCGCTACAGGTGAAAGGGAAGCAGAAGGGGCTGGTGATCTGGCAGGCCGTCAAACCCCTTCCTGAACGCGTGGATGTACGGCGGGCCACCGCCCCCCTGGTCGGCCGGCATGCCGAGCTGGGCCTGTTGCAGCATCACTATCAGCGCAGCCGCGACGAACAGGTCGTCCAGCTCGTCACCGTGTTCGGGCAGCCGGGTGTCGGCAAGAGCCGTCTGCTTCGTGAATTTCTCGCGGAGGTTCGAGAATCGACGCCGGCACCCCTTGCCCTGCGCGGGCGCAGCGTGGCCTTCGGCGGGCAGATCGGCTACCATGCCCTTCTCGACATCCTCCGCGCTCAGGCCGACCTGCTGGACACCGACGGTCCGGAGATGGTCCGCGACAAGGTCGAGAATTGGCTCCGTGAGGTGCTGCCCGACCACACGGAATTGCTGGACGGCCTCCTGTTGGCCGTGAGCACAGAGGATGAGGCGGCGATCGATCCCAGCCTGCTGCGCCGGCGGCTGTTCGACGCGTGGCAGACGCTGATCGCCGCCCTCGCCGCGCAGCGTCCCGTGATCCTGGCGCTGGAAGATCTGCACTGGGCGGACGAAGGCCTGCTCGACCTTGTAGAGATGATTACTCGATCTACCGAGTCAATCGCGCTGCTGGTGGTCTGTCTCGCCCGGCCCGATCTGCTCGAGCGCAGGCCGGCATGGGGCGGCGGGCGGCGCAACGCGGCCGTGCTGGACCTCACCCCCCTGCGCCCGGAGGAAACGGAGCAGCTGGTGGCCTCGCTGAGCAGCGAGGCCTTAGGCCCGGAGCTGCGGCAGATGGTCGCGCAGCGGGCGGAGGGCAACCCGCTCTTCGCGGAAGAGCTGGTCAGGATGCTGCTCGAAGGCAGCGCTCCGGGGGCAACGATTCCCGATACCGTGCAGGCTGTGCTCAGCGCACGCATCGACCGGCTGGGATCGAACGAGCGGAAGGTGCTGCAGGCGGCGGCCGTCGTGGGAAGGGTGTTCTGGCCATCGTCGGTTGCGCCCATTGCCGGCCTCTCCGACCCAGAAACCGCCGAGGCGCTGGACACACTGATCGCCAAAGAGCTCGTCCTGGCGCGGCCTCGCTCCACCGTCGCGGGCGAACGAGAGTATTTCTTCCGTCACATCCTGACCCGCGACGTCGCCTACTCCCTGCTGCCCAAAGGCCCCCGACAGCGCGCGCATCTTGAAGTCGCGAACTGGCTGACCGCGCGGTTCGCCGGCCGGCAAGAAGAGATCGTCGAGATCGTCGCGGAACATTTCCGCATGGGCGGGGACGACGCTCAGGCCGCCATCTACCTGCGGCGTGCAGCAGGCAAAGCGCGGCGCCTGTACGCCAACGCGGACGCCTTGCGTCTATTTGACGAGGCGCTCAGCGCCGCCGACCGCGCCGGATCGCCGCCCGGGGACAGGGCACGCATTCTCCTGGAGCGCGGCGAGGTCCATCAATTGCGTGGGGAGTACGGCGCCGGCCTCGATGACTTCACACGTGGTCTCGCCGCCGCCCAGCAGGCGGCCGAGGCGGCGTTGGAAGGAAACCTGGAAAACCGGATCGGCCTGGTTCATCATCGCGAAGCCCGGTTTGATGAAGCGGCGATCCATTTCAGCAACGCCGTCGCGCTCGCGCGCGAAGCAGGCGATGACCTGATCCTCGGGCAGTCGCTGGTCGATCTGGCCAACATCGACTGGGACCGTCAGGTGATGCGGCCGGACCACCCGGCGCTGGTGGAGGGCTTGTCCTTCCTCCGCTCGGCCGGGGACGCGTCGAGCCTGGCGCGAGGTCTAAATCTACTGGCGATGTCCCACCTGGGTGAAGGGAATGCCGGCTCCTCGCTGGCCGCAGCCGAGGAAGCGTTGACTGCTGCGCGCGCTGCCGGAGACAAATCGAAAGAGGCCACGAGCCTAAGTTACCTCGCCCGCATCCACGGCTTCACCGGGAGCTACGAGGACGCCATCCGGTTCGGCCGTGAGGCGGCGGCACTGGCCGATGAAATCGGCGACCGCCGCCGCAAAGCGTACTGCCTCTCGTTCATCGCCGAGGCTCATCTGTCCCTTGGCAGTTGGGGCGAGGGCATCGCGCTCCTGGAAGAAGACCTGCCGCTGGTCCACGAGGTGGCCAAGGTGCACACGCCATGGCCGCACCTGTATCTCGGGACGACCTTGATGCACATCGGTGCTCTCGAGCTGGCGCGCGAAGGATTCCAGGGCGGAAGCGCGCCAACTCATGTGGGCGGCTGGCCTGAGATCGCGTCGGTGTGCCTGATGCAGTATGCGTGGCTGGCCGGTGACACACCTCTCACGCATTCGGCATTGGACGAAATCCTGCACCTTCCGCGGGGCGTCTTCGTCCCGGCCGACGGCGACATCATGCTGCCGGTTGGAGAAATGCTCCTCGAAACCGGCAGGCTCGATGATTTGCGTCTCTTTCTGGAGTCGAGCCGGCGGGGCATCGAGCGCTTTCAGGCGCCGGGGCATCTCGCAGCGCTGCGCATTGTCGCCGCCGGGCTGGCCGTGCGTGAGGACCGCCTCGACGACGCATCGACGCTGCTGCGGGCCGCGCTGGACCTGAGTGGACGCTGCAAGAACGTATTGACCGAGTGGCACGCCCGCGAGGCGCGCCTGCGCCTGGGGTCCAACGCGGAGGATATCACCGGCCTGCGGGCGCTGTTCGCCAAGATCGCGGCATCGCTGCCCGACGACCTGAAGGCGCTGTTTGAGGCCAATCCGAGGGTGGCGGGAATATGGCCCTGAACCATTCGCGATGCTCAGGTTCAGGGCATGTGCCACTCGGAGACAGGGGACCAGGTGGCGAAGCCATGTACCCGAGCGGAGCGAGTGGTACATGGCGGTGAGGGTGGGATTTGAACCCACGAGGGGTTGCCCCCTACGGCATTTCCAGTGCCGCCAGTTCAGCCGGGCTCCTGCACCTCACCGTGCTACTCTTTCATTAATATACTGCATCCCCACCGACATGGAGCGTAAGCGTTCGAAATGAGCGATCGTGCGGACCTCCTGAAAAAGATCAGCCTGTTCAGCCAGCTGGACGGCGGCGCCCTGGCGACGCTGGCGGGTCACCTGCGCCAGCGCAGGTTCCGAAAGGGCACCATCGTGTTCCACAAGGATCAGCCCGGTGACGCGCTGTACCTCGTCGAAGCCGGACACGTGCGCATCTTCCTGCCCACCGCCGGGGGCGAGGAGCTCACCGTCGACGTCGCCGGACCGGGCGATGTCTTTGGTGAACTGGCGCTGCTGGACGGACGCCCCCGCTCCGCCAGTGCCGAGACGCTGGAAGATTGCGTGCTGCAGGTGCTCAGCCGGGATGAGTTCCAGACGTACCTAGCCGCGACGCCGCGATTTGCCGCGTCGCTGATCGAACTGCTCAGCACCCGGCTGCGGCAGATTACCGAGTACGCGGAGAGTCTGGCCTTCCTTGACATCCACGGGCGCGTCGCCCGGGCGCTGCTGCAGCTGGCGGACCGTCACGGCGTGGAAAACAACGGTGTCGAAATCGACTTCGATCTCACCCAGGCGGAACTGGCGAGCATGGTCGGAGCGACACGCGAGCGCGTGAACCGCGCCCTGGCATCGTTCCGGTCGCAGGGACTGATCGAAATGCGCGGAAAGAAGATCGCCCTCCTCGACGCCGCGCGACTCCGGCAGCGCGTCTACTGACCGGTCATGCGCTGCCCTCGGTGCGGGTTCGACAATCCTCCGGGCACCAACTTCTGCGGCCGATGCGGCAGCGGCCTGCAGCGCAAATGTCCGTCGTGCGGCACGGTGAATCCGGAGGGGTTTGCGTTTTGCGGGACCTGCGGGACGCAGCTGACACAGCCGGCACGGGCGAACGCTGCTCCCGCCGAGGAGCGCAAAGTCGTCACCGTGCTGTTTGCCGATCTCACCGACAGTACGCCCTTGACCGAACGGTTGGATCCGGAGCAGACGAGGGAGATCATGACCCGGTTCTTCGAGGCCATGGGCGGCGTGATCACGCAGTATGGGGGCACGCTGGAGAAGTTCATCGGCGATGAGATCATGGCTGTGTTCGGACTTCCCGCGGCGCATGAGGACGATCCCGCCAGGGCGGTCCAGGCGGCCGCGGCGATGCACGAGCGGCTGCACGCGTTTACGGCCACCGGCGGCACCGCGTCCATGCGGATGCGGATCGGCATCAACACCGGGGAAGTCGTGGCCAACCCGGCGGCCGCGGTCAAAGGGGAATTCATGGTGACCGGCGACTCGGTGAACGTCGCCGCCAGGCTGCGCAGTGTCGCATCCCCCGATGGGACCGTGGTCGGAGAGAGGACCTATCGCGACGCCGGCTGGGTGGCTGAGTTTCGCCCCCGCGCTCCCCTGACCGTGAAAGGCAAACGCGAGCCGGTCGCGGCATGGGATCTCGTCCAGATCCGGGCCGAGCCGCAGCGCCGAGATGTCGGACTGAGCGCTCCCCTCGTCGGTCGCGATGAGGAACTGGCCCTGCTGCGGGGACTGATGAACCGCGTCACGCGGGAACGCCGTCCTCACCTGCTGACGATCTTCGGCGCGGCGGGGGTCGGGAAGACCCGTCTCTTCGAAGAGTTCGCCGCGGCGCTGCCCCCCGCCGTCACCGTGCGGCAGGGACGGTCGCTGGCATACGGCAGTACCTCGATGTGGCCGGTCGGTGAAATCCTGCGCGCCGACTGCGGCATCCTGCGGACCGACTCCACTCAGCTGGCAGCCGAGAAACTCCGGCGGCACGTCGGCGGCCTGCTCGCGGACAGCCCGTCCCTTGAAACCGCCCAGATCACCACCCAGCTCGGCCGCGTGCTGGCAATTCGCGGGGGAGATCCGCACGAGGCGGCCGACGAGTCCCGCGAAGGATTGTTCTGGGCCCTTCGGCGGTATGTCGAGGCCCTGGCCAAGGTGTCGCCGCTCGTCCTGGTCCTCGAAGACCTGCACTCCGGCGACCCGGAGCTGCTCGATCTCGTCGAGCACATCGCCCAGCGGGCGGACGGCCCCATCTTGATCGTGGGTCTGGCCCGCCGCGAGATGCTCGACCATCGCCCGACCTGGGGGGGCGGGATGTGGAATACCACCGCGCTGCGTCTCGAACCGCTGGACGGCGCATCGACGCAGACGCTGCTGGCTGGACTCCTGCGCACGGTCGCCGTGCCGGCGGCTATCGCGCGCGCGGTCAGCGCGGCCGAGGGCAATCCGTTCTTCATGGAGGAGATCCTCCGCATGCTCATCGATACCGGCGCGCTGCAGCGGCGCAATGGCGGCTGGGACATCACCGCCGGCGCGCAGCCGGCCATTCCCGACACCGTGCAGGGCGTCGTGACGGCGCGGCTCGACCGCCTCGTCCCCAGGGACAAATCTGTTCTGCAGGAAGCCTCCGTCCTCGGCAAGGAGTTCTGGAGCGGCGCCCTGCAGCATCTGACGGGACTCGATCAGCCCGCGCTGGACCCGTCGCTGGACGTGCTGCAGCAGAAGGACTTCCTCGTCGTGCGCGAACGGTCACGCCTGGAGGGACAGCAGGAGCTCAGTTTCAAACACATCATCCTGCGCGACGTGGCGTATGGGATGATGCCGAAGGCGAGGCGGACGGAGAAACATCGCCAGTTCGGCGCCTGGCTGGAACAATTGCTGGGACCGCGGGCCGAGGAATTCGCGGAACTGCTGGCCTATCACTGGAGCCAGGCGGCGCAGCTGGCCAGGGAGGTCGGACGCGCAGACCAGTGGGCCGACGCGGCGCCGAATGCCATGCGGTACGCGCTCATGGCGGGCCAGAAGGCTGCGCGCGTGTTTGCCAACGACCAGGCCGTGACTCACTTCCGCGCCGCGCTTGCCTTCGCGGACGAGCTGGGCTCGGAAGCGGATCACGTCGCGGCCGTCGAGGGACTGGCCGACGTGCACGCGTTGCAGGCCGAGTGGGGAGAAGCCTCGCGGCTGTACCAGGAAGCCCTGGACTACCATCGGGGGCGTGGGGACGCCTCCCGGCAGGCGATGGTGCAGAGCCGGATCGGCAGTACCTTCAGCGGGATCTTCGATTTCCGAAAGGCGCTCCCGCACATCCAAGATGCCATCGACAAGCTGACCGCGGAGCCGCATGAGGAACCCGAGCTGGCCACTCTCTACGTGCAGATGGCGAGGACGCAGGCGTACCTGGGCAACCTGCGCGACGCCGAACGCTTCGCACGCGACGGCCTGCGCATCGCCGAGCAGCATCAGCTGCTCCCCCAAGTCGCAGAGGCCCACGGTATGGTGGGATGGGTGAAAACGATTCTTGCGGATCCGGAGGCCGATGCCTACGACAGCCGGTACCTGGAGATGGTGCAGCAGTTGGGCGACGTCGGCCGAACGATCTCCGCGATGATGGGAAAATCCTGGCGCCTGCGGATGCACGGAGACTATCATGGGAGCCTGCAGCTTCTTGACAGCGCGCGGCTGCTGGCCGAGCAGAGCAACAACCGGCCGCGCATCGCCCTGTGTCACTTCAGTATGGGTTCCGAGTATCTGATTCTTGGGAAGTGGCCGCTGGCGATACAGCATACGCAGCGCTATCTGGCAATGGGCGAAGAAGTTGGATCCTGGCACGAGCATGCGCGCAGCGAACTGGCATTTGTGCGCGGGGACCTCGACGACGCGTTCACATGGGCGCAGCGGGCCGTCCAGCATGCGGCGACGCGGCAGGACATCGTCACGCACGGACTAGCGCTCGACTGGTGCGGCTGGCTCTCGCTGCGTGGCGGGCACCTGGCCGAAGGACACCGGGTGATCGTCGAAGGGCTGAACCGGTACGAGTCCGCGGGATCATTCTGGCCGGCATACCTTCACCCGCTGGCGGCCGAGATTGCCATGCGGGAAGGATCGGTGGAGGACGCGGTGCTGCACTACCGGGCGGCCGACGACCCCCGGTGGGCCATGCTGGTCCCCGCCCGAGCGAGGCTCCTTAAGGTGCGGGGGCTCGTCGCCGCGGCCGAAGGGTCCTGGGACAGCGCCCTCGCAGCTCTGCGGGAAGCCGCCGACCTCTACCGGAGCCTGGAGCAGCCCTACGAGCTAGCGCTCTGCCTGGAGGTCGAGGCGGATGTGATCCGGCAGCGCGATGCTCCCGGCGACGCCGCCCAGGCTGATCTGGCCCAGCAGCAGGCCATGCAGATCTATGCCGAGATCGGCGCGAAACGCTTGCCCTGACTTCTTGCCGGCGCGGCGATCGGAGGCATCGGCAAAAGACGGAGGCCGCGGTCACCGGCGGCCTCCGTTGCTCACCTGTGTGGTCCAATTAACGGGTTGCCGTCAGGGAAGGACGGGCGACAACCCGCCGGGCGGATTCGAACAGCCCCCGCAGCTTTCCCAACCTGGTCGCCTTCGATCCGTCCTGAGCACGCTCGACCGCCCTCGCGAGTCGATGCTGCTCCGCGTCCCGGAGCTGCTGATCGAAGAGCTGCTGGCTGTGCAGGTGGTTCAAACTTGAACTCTCCATCGTCCTTCCCTCCTTTCACGGCAGGTGGCCCGTCGGCTGAGGAGCCGCTACGGACAGACCTGGCCGGCCTCGAAGCCCGGCACCTCACAGGCGATCTCGCGCGCCTGGATGACCGGCACCCAGTAGAGCGTCGTCGCGAGCACGATCACTGCCAGCACCGTCATCGCCAGTCTTTTCATCTCAATCGCCCTCCCCGCAGTCTCGACTTGTCCTAACCATAATCGCCGGGACGTCTGGGGACATTGGCGCCGGTCACCAGCCGCGTGTGAACTGCGTTACAGCGACGGGTCAAGGAATCTCCTTTCCTACAATAGAAGGCTAGAGTTCACCCGACTCCAAGACGATCCGGACGGGGCCCACGACCATCATGCAGACCGGCACAATTCTTTCCCAACGCTACCGCGTCGAACGGAAGCTCGGCGAGGGCGGGATGGGCGTGGTCTACAGCGCCCACGACACGCTCCTGCACCGACCGGTTGCGATCAAGACGCTGGCCCCCTCCTTCCTGGGTCCTGATGGACCGCGCCGGTTCTTACGGGAAGCTCAGGCCGTCGCCCGTTTGAATCATCCGCACATCGTCTCCATCTACGACGCCATCGAAGAGGGCGGCACCTTCGCCATCGTAATGGAACTCGTGGAGGGCAAGACCCTGCGCGAACTCATGCCTGTGTCCGTCGAGCGGCTCCTCGACATCAGCGCGCAGGCCCTCCAGGGGCTTGAGTTCGCCCACAGCCAGGGCATCATCCACCGCGACATCAAGCCGGAAAACATCATCATCACCGCAGACGGCAAGACCAAATTGATGGATTTCGGCCTGGCCCGGTCGGAAGGACGCAGCCGCCTCACCCAGCCCGGGATGATCGTCGGCACCGTCGCCTATCTGGCCCCGGAGCAGGCCCTGGGGGGCCAGGTCGACGCCCGCAGCGATCTCTACTCGCTGGGAGCCGTGCTCTATGAAGCCGTCACGGGCAAACCGCCCTTTGAATCTGAGGATCCGGTTTCCGTTATCACGCAGCATATCAACGTACCGCCGGTCGCCCCGCACTGGCACAATCCGGCCGTGCCACCGAATCTGGAGAATCTGATTCTGAAGCTGCTGGCGAAGGACCCGGGCCGCCGGTATCAGACGGCGGGAGAAGTCCTCGCTGCCCTGTCGTCAATCCGGGTGGCCGGGACGTCGTCTGTTGCGGCAGCGGAGAAGCTGACCGGCCCGGGTCTCGTCCAGCAGATTGCCCACAGCCCCCTGGTCGGACGGGACGCCGAACTGGGCCGCCTGCGCGATCTGGTCGAGGCCGCGGTGGCCGGACGCGGCGGGGTCGCGTTGATCAGCGGACCGCTGGGTATCGGCAAGACTCGGTTGGTGGAAGATGTGATCACCTTCGCCAGACTGCGCGGCGCCGCCGTGGTCTCGGGCAAGGCCTATGAAAGCGCGCCCCCGTATGAACCGTTTGCGAGGGCGCTGCGCGATCTCGCCCGCGGCATCGACTCGGATACGCTGGCGTCCCGCCTGGGGGATGCGGCTCCCGAGCTTGTCGCGCTGATTCCAGAGCTCGCGCGGCAACTGCCCCGGATCGGCACACCGGCGCCGGGGTCGCCGGAGGACCGCAAGAACAGGCTGTTCGCCGGCGTGGCCCAGTTCCTCGGCACGACGGCCGCGGCGGGTCCGGTTGTCCTGTTCTTGGACGACATGCACCTGGCCGATGCCGCGACCGTGGAGTTGCTCCAGCATGTGGCCAGGCGCGCCGATGCCTCGCGGGTGCTGCTCGTCGTCGCCTATCGCCCGGACGAAGTCTCCTCCACCGCAGCAGGACGCCTGTTCGGACAGGTCACGCACAGCCTCAGCCGGGAGGAGTTCTGCACCGCGATTGCCCTGCGGCCTCTCACTGAGGAACAGGTCATCGATCTGATCAGGCTGACGGCGAATCACCGCACCCGGCCGGTGGTATTTGGGCGGCGGATCTTCGAGGCGACCGAAGGCAACCCATATTTCATCGAGGAGGTCATCAAAGGTCTATTCGAGCAGGGCGCGCTCTACATCAAGGACGGACAGTGGAGCACCGACTTCGACGACGTCCGCGACTACTCCATGCTGTCGGTTCCCTCGTCGGTCCACAGCGCCGTCGAAGCGCGCCTGCGCACGCTCAACGATCCCACCCGCCAGACCCTGACGTCCGCGGCGGTGATCGGCAAACAGTTCGGTTTCGATACCCTGCTCGCGGCGGCCGGCACCGATGAGACAACCCTGCTCGACCGCGTCGAAGAGGCGCTCCGCGCCCAGTTGATCCGGGAGGTCCGCGGCGTGGGGGAGGACACGTACGAGTTCGCCCAGCCGATGCTCCGGCAGGTCCTGTATGATTCAATCCCGCGGCGCCGGCGCCGCCTGCTGCATCGGCAGGTCGGCGAAGCCCTGGAGCGACTCGCTGCGAAAGATGCCACTCCCTACCTGGAAGCACTGGCGCTGCACTTCGGGGAGGCCGAGGATCCGGAACGCGTTCTGAAGTATGCCCGCCTGGCGGCGGAGAAAGCGCGCGCGATCTTCGCGTACGACAGCGCGATCGCCCACCTGCAGCAGGCCGTCGCGGCGACCGAGGATCTCGATCGCCCTGACGTGCGCGTGCAACTCCTCGAGGAACTGGGGGACATCTGCCAGCGGGTCGGTCGAATCGGAGACACGTATGCCGCCTATGAGGACGCCGTGCAGCTGTGGAAGAGCCTGCCGGCGAGTTCCCGATTCGACGGAGCCCGCCTGTATCGCAAGCTTGGGGAGCTGGCCCGCTGGGGATGGTACAATCCCCGGACCCGGGAGCACATCACGGCCGGCCTGCAGCTGCTGGCCGAGAGTCCCGAGCATCCCGAGCGCATCAAACTGCTGATCGCCCAGGCCTTCGACTACTTCTGGCTCAAACCCGAGACGGAGACGGACTACGTCGCGTCGGAAGCCAGCGCCAAGGAAGCCTACCGGCTGGCTGAAGCCGCGGGGTTGTCCGCGGAAATGTCGGCCGCGCTGGACGCGCTGGCCGGAACGTACTGGCAGACGGCGGAATTCCCCAAGATGCTGTCGGGCACCGAGCGGCGCCTCGCGCTCGCCGACCGCCTGGACGATCCGGTCGAGCTGGTCGACATGAATTACATGCTGGCCCGCGCCCACATGTTCCTCGGGAACTACCCCGAGGCCCTGCGTTTTGGGGAGCGCGGGTACGACGTGGCGAAGCGGTCCGGAAGCAACGTCGGCCTGCTGCACGGGGCGCACCTCGCCGCGGAAACATTGACGCTCTGGAACCGCTGGGACGAGGCGGAGCAGTGGTTCGGGAGATACGACGAGCACGAGGAAAAGACCGGCGGCGCATTCGGTCTCCGGCGTAGGATCCTCGGCCTGCGCGCGCACATCGCGGCGATCCGCGGGCAGAGAGAGCGTGCCAAAGAGTTGGCCGCCGGAATCGGATCCGCCCCGACGCATCCCACCCAGGGTGTGTACACAAAGCTCTCAGAGTTGTTCGGACTTCTGCCACTCGCCGATCCCGGCCAGGGAACGCTCGTGGACGAGTGCCTGCGGCTGGCCGGCGCGCCTGTGGCGAAGTTGGAGAGCCAAACGCTGGCGCTGGAATTCGCCGCGCTGAACGCGGCGTGGAAGTACGTCGAAGAGTTCGGCGAAGATACGCTCGAACGCGCGCGCCGCAGCGGAGCCCGGCTCCATCTCGCCATGACCTGCCGCGCGCTGGGGGCCTGGCGCCGAGACTCGGACCGGCTGGACGAGGCGGACGCTCTGCTGCGGGAAGCCCAGGACCTCTTCCTCACACTCGACTGCCCGTGGCAGCAGGCCAGAACGATCCGCGAACTCGCGCTGCTGCGCCGCGCTCAGGGCCGCAAGACGGATGCGGCGAGCATGCTGCGCGACGCCCTCACCCGCTTTGAAAGCCTCGGCGCGGTGCTCGATATCGAGCGCACCCGCGCTTTGATGTAGCCGAGCTTCTGAATGCTGGGCACCCTGCTGGCCGACCGCTATCGCATCGACGCCCAGCTTGGAGAGGGGGGCATGGGTGTCGTCTACCACGCGCACGATACGGTCCTCGACCGCCCCGTCGCCATCAAGCTCCTCTCCCCCGACCTGGCCGCCGACGGCGCCGATCGGCTGCTGCGCGAGGCGCGGTCGGTCGCGCAGCTGGACCACCCGCACATCGTCGCCGTCTACGATGCCGGACAAGTCAACGGCACGCCATTTATCGCCATGCAGCTGGTGTCCGGAAAGCACCTTGGGGAGGTCGCCTCGCCGCCGGCCCAATCGATTGCGGTGGTCAGGCAGGTCTGCCTGGCGCTGGACTATGCCCACGGCAAGGGGATCGTGCACCGGGACATCAAGCCCGAGAACATCATGATTACCGACGACGGGACCGTGAAGTTGATGGACTTCGGCCTGGCCCGTTCGGAGGGACGGAGCCGGCTGACCCAGGCCGGGATGCTCGTGGGTACCGTCGCCTACATGGCGCCGGAGCTGGTCCTGGGCGGAACCGCCGATGCGCGGACCGATCTGTACTCGCTGGGGTGCGTACTCTATCAGATGACGACCGGACGGCCGCCGTTTACGGGAGAGGACCCCATCGCCATCATCTCGCAACACCTGCAGGTCCCGCCGGTCGCCCCACATTGGTACAACCCGCAGGTCTCGCCTGAGCTGGAAGGGCTCATCCTTAAGCTCATGGCCAAAGATCCGGCGGAGCGCTACCAGTCCGCGCGCGAAGTACTGGACGCCCTCGACCAACTCGACGCCGTGGTCGAGATCAGTGCGGCCGAGGGCCCGTCGGCCAGCCCCACGCTGCTGCTGGGCACCGTGCTGCGCACAAAACTGGTGGGCCGCGACAGCGAACTACGGGAGCTCAAGAGCAGCCTGGAACTCGCCGCCGGCGGGAGTGGCCAGGTCGTACTGGTGGAAGGGGAACCGGGAATCGGCAAGTCCCGGCTGATCCAGGATGCGCAGGTCTATGCCAGGATCCGGGGGTTCACCGTGCTGGTGGGCCACTGCTACGAGCAGGAAACAGGCATTCCGTATCTCCCGTTCATCGAGCAGTTCACCGGCCGGTTCAGCGGAACGGACCGGGCGGAGATGCTGGATGAACTGGGCGATGCCGCCCCGGAATTCGTGAAATTGATCCCCGAAGTCCAGCGAGTGCTCACCGATGTTGCCCCGTCCACGCCCCTCGAACCGGCGCAGGAGCGGCTCCGTTTGTTCGCTTCGGTCTCTGAGGTCTTCATCCGGCTCTCTCGTCGAAACCCCGTCGTCCTGATTCTCGAAGACCTCCACTGGGCGGACGCCGCCAGCCTGCGCCTGTTCCAGCACCTGGCCCGCTCGCTCCGCGGAGAACGCGTGGCAGTGCTGGGTAGTTACCGCGACGTGGAGGTCGAACGCGGCCACCCGCTGGGCGACACGCTGCGCGAGATGAACCGGGAACGCCTGTTCAACCGCCTCAGTCTGCGCCGCCTTCCACGCGACGGCGTGGGGACGATGGTCCAATCCATGTTCGACGTCGAGCGGGTCAGCGACGAGTTCCTCGACCTTCTGTACCGGGAAACCGAAGGAAATCCGTTCTTTGTGGAAGAGGTCATGAAGGCGCTGGTGGAAGAAGGCGCGCTGTACCGCGAAGACGGCCGCTGGCAGCGGAAAGAGATCGCCCAGATCGACATCCCCCAGAGCATCCGTGAGGTGATCGGGCGCCGCCTGGAACACATCTCCGAGCCATGCCGGCGTGCGCTGGGGCTGGCGGCCGTCATCGGCCGGCGGTTCCGTTTTGAGACCCTGCAGGCCGCCGGCGAGTTGCCCGAAGAAGACCTGCTGACAGCGCTCGAAGAAGCCATCCAGGCGCAGCTGGTGCGCGAGGAGAGCGCCGCCGGCGAAGTCGAGTACGACTTTGTCCATGCGCTGATCCGTGAGGTGCTCTACGAACAGCTGAGCCTGCGCCGGCGGATGACGCTGCACCAGAAGATCGGGGAAGCCCTCGAGCGCCTCCACGCCGGCCGCCTAGACCGCGTGGCGGAAGACCTGGCCCACCACTTCATGCACGCGCCTCACGGGGTGGGGTTGGACAAAGCGATCGGTTATTCACTCGATGCGGCCCGGAAATCTCTGGGACTGTTTGCGCATGAAGACGCCATCCGGCACTATCGGAACGCGATTGAGCTCATCGAGGCAACCGGCGACGAAGGCCGCCTCGCCGAGACCCATCGCGCGCTGGGCGAACCCCTGGTGTATCTCGGCGACACGGCGGCCGCCGTCGAAGCCTACGAACGGGCGCTGCAGCATTTCGCGCGCAGTGGGACGCCCGGAGACGTGGCCCACATTCACCACCTCATCGGCAGCGCGCTGCAGCGGAACTGGCAGTTCTCAGAAGCCATCCCGCATCTGGAGCGGGCCCTCCAAGGCCTCAGTTCCCAGGCCCAGTGGCAAGACATGGTCCGCACGCACCTTGATCTGGCCCGCGCGCTGACGTTCAGCGGACGGACCGATGAAGCAGAGAGCCACGCTCGGGAAGGCTACGCGCTGGCGGAACCTCACAAGGCGCTCTCACTGATGGCGGAAGCGCAGGTCGCGCTCGGGCTGTGCCTCCATCGCGATGAGAACACGTACGATCCGGACAGATCGAGGGAGCATTTTGTCGAGGCCGTACGACTTGCCTCGGAGAGCACCGATCGACACGCCTACATCACACTGGGGCGGGCGCTGAACAATCTTTGCGTTATTGAAATAGAGAAAGGTGAATTCCAGGAGGCCCTGCGCTTGCAGGAGCGGGCGTTGGAGGTGGCCCGGCGGACACGGGACGTTGAGTCGCTGAGCTTCAGCAATCTGCAGATGAACTTTTCATACATGATGCTTGGGGACTGGAAGAGCGCCAGGCGCTACCTCGACGATAACCTGCAAATGCCGTTACCCACGATCAGACGGCAGATTACCGAATACCGGCTGCATCTACTCGATGGCAACTGGGAGGCCGCTGCAGGATTGGCGCAAAGCCTGCTCGATCACTACCGCCGGGCGGGGGAGGTGCAGGGAACCTTCATCTTCGCCGCGAATGCGGCTGGCCTCTATTTGGATCTGGGGCTGATTCCTGCCGCACTCGAATCGGCCTCGAACGTGGTCCGGATTCTCGAGCAATCGGCGGAGTACTTCGCCTGGCCGCCGTTCTCTTTCATCCCAGAAGCCCTGGCGCTCGGAGGAGAACACGAGGCATGTGAACTCCTCTGCGCTCGCGCGGAACAGATCGCTGGACGCCGGAGTGTCCAGGCGCTCGCCAACGCAAGGTACGGGCAAGGGGTCCTCGCACTGGCCCGCGGCGACATGGACCGCGCCGTCCCGCTACTCGAACAGAGCCTGGAGACGACTATGTTACCCATGCGCGTGTACCGGCTGCGCACGCTCGCCCGCGCGCTCAGGGCGCGGGGTTCCCCGGAGGATCTCGCTCGTGCTCGATACGCATCGGAGCAAGGAATAGCCCTCGCAGAGCAGATGGGCGACGCCCGCCGCGCCGCACAGCTGCGGCAGGACCTGACTGAGCAATGATCGGCACGCTGCTTGCCAACCGGTACCGCCTGTATACGATGACCTGGCTCTTGCTGGTGGTGCTCGTTAGCTCGACAGTCGCCGCCGGCACTCCACCGTCACAGCCGGTGCCCGCGGGCGGAACGGATCAGGTCGTCATCGGAATGGCGCAGGAGCCCGGCACGCTCAGCCCGCTGTTTGCCGAGATGGCCGCCTCGTTTTCGATCATCGGGACGCTGTTCACCGCCGACGTGCAGCGGGACAACCTGTGGCGGGCGTTCCCGCAGGGCGCCGCCTCTCTCCCAAACCTCAAAGACGGCACCTGGCGGGTCATCGGCAACGCGATGACCCTGACATGGAAAATCAGACCGCGCCGGTGGCACGACGGGCGGCCGGTGGGCTGCGGCGACTATGTATTCGGCGATCAGGTCGCCCGCGACGAACGGGTCCCGGTGATCACGCGCGACCTCACAAACCGCGTTCTCAACGTCACCTGCCCCGGCGGGCCGCGCGGTACCGAGATCACGGTGAATTGGAAGGAACGATACGCGTACGCGAACCTGACCGTCACCGAACACGGACCGCTGCCCCGCCACGTGCTGGAGCCGTTCTATCGTGCGAACCCCGGCCGGTTGAATGAAATGCCCTTCGGGAACGACCCGAAGTTCACCATCGGGGACGGCGCCTACCGCATCGTGGAGTGGCAGAAGGGTTCCACACTCACCGTCCAGGCGGTCCCGAACCATCTCATCTTCGGTTCCCCGAGGATCCGCCGGATCGTCTGGCGTTTCATCCCCGACACCAGCGCGCTGGTGACATACATGCTCGCCGGCACCATCGACGCGATCAGCACAATCGGAATCAGCTTCGACCAGGCGGTGCAGCTACAGCGCCTGGGCGCCGGCCGCTTTCATGTGTTCTTTGAGCCGGGATTGATCTGGGAACACGTGGACTTCAACCTGGACAATCCGCTGCTCGCCGACGTGCGGGTCCGCCGCGCGATCGCCTACGCGATCAATCGCGAGCAGATCAGCCAGCAACTCTTCGGCGGGAGACAGCCAGTCTCCAACACCTACCTCCCGGGGCGCCATCCAGGCTATACGGAGCGGGTGGAGAAATATCCGTTCAATCCGGGCCGGGCCCGCGCGCTGCTCGAACGGGCAGGGTTCAGTCCAGGGAGGGACGGCATTTACCGGGACAGCGGAGGCAGGCGGCTGTCGCTGGAACTCAACACGGTCGCCGGGAATCGCATCCGAGAACAAGTCGCGCAGATCATCCAGAAAGTCCTGCGCGAGGTCGGCATCGAAATCAAGATCGTCAACTATCCGGCCCGCGTGTTGCTCGGCGAGATGACCGGACATCGGCAGTTCACCGGGCTGGCTATGTACGCGTGGGTGCTGTCCCCCACCTCGGATTGCGACTCAATCTATACCTCCGACGGGATTCCCACCGCCGCCAACGCCTGGACGGGTCAGAACTACCCTGGCTACCGCAACACCGAGATGGACCGGGTCTGCAAGGCGGCCAGCCGGGAGATCGATGAGAGCCGCCGCAACGCCTATCTGCGCGAAAGCGCGGCGATCTTCTCGCGAGACCTCCCTGCGCTGCCGCTGTATGTGCGCGCACAGGTGGCCGCGGCCAAAGCGGGCCTGCACAACTTCGTCGCGGTACAGCTGACGGGAACGTACGAAACCTGGAACGTCCACCGGTGGTTCTGGGAGTGACGGTGTTTAGTCCTTGGCGCTGCTGGTCCCCCCGGCGGGTTTACTGGGCGCGGGCGGGGCGGCGGCTGCCGGGGCGTAAGTTCCCCCACCAAGCGAAGCCGCAAAGGTAAGCTTCAGCCCGCCGCTGCGGTTGTTTTCGCCGGCCGCGAGCATCGCGGCGGCCCGCATAATGGAGAACTTGATCCTCGACACAGTGTGGAGGCGTCCCAGAATCGACCCCGTCGCCAGCTGCGCTTCTGCCACCAGCCCATCCTTGAGCGCGTCGACTCTCTGGTTAGTGCGGAACGTCGCCGACTCCCAACGAAGCAGAACCGTCGCCCCCCGATCGGTCACGGTCAATGAGGTCACGGTGCCCGCGCCGAGGACATTCTCGGCAAGATGACGGACGGACGCCGCGAGGTCGCTCCCGGCTGCCGGGGGCGCCGCGATGAGGAAGAGGAGGATGATTGCCAGCGTCTTCATCGCCCACCGTCCTCCTGCGTCGGCGTTCTGTGAATCCGACCGCCGGGGAGGAGAGAAGGCACCCACGGGGAGAGCACCCTCCCCGACCCCGGCGTCCGGCCCGACGGTCGCTACTTCCGGATCTCCACGCGGATGGGAACCTGCTGTGATGCTGTGCCCCCCAACGCCCTGCGGAAGGCTGCGGCCAGCCGCGAGAACCCGCCCTGCCGGCCGTGGCCTTCCCAGGTGGCCCGAGTCGCTTCCCGCTGGAGGCGGACGCGATCGACCACACGCATCGCCTCATACTGCCGCTCGTCGATGAAGCGTTCGGCTGCGTTGAATCGGTTGTCCACGTGACTCCCTCCCCGGAGGCGTCTGTATTCCCGTTCGGCGGCCTCATCGTACTCGGCGATCCTAGCTACCTCTGCGAAGATCCTGGCGAGCCAGTTCATCTCATGCGCTCCTCGTTGTTGTGAGGCCATATTACCTGGGAGCCTGGGATCGGGCGATTGAACGCGTCACAGGCCCCGTGTGACTGATGTCACACCACTGTGGAGACCAAGTAGACTGTGAAGACCCGAGACCCGGGGATGGTGGGTCAATTTGAATGGCCGCGGCGGTTATGCTCAGGCGCGGCCCTTCGCGTCGAGTCGGGCGGCTCGGATTGACGTTGCAGGCCTCACGTTCCCTGCCGCGCTCGCCTGCCAATCTGTAGCTACGGATCACGACGGTCTCTTCCGCTGACCGCGACATCGGTGCGGCGATCCTATGTTTCACGGCCTGCGATAGGGTTGCCGCCCTCCAACCTCCGCTCGGGGGCCGCCCCATTCGCCCGCCGCCATCCCCTAGATCCGTTCCCAGCTTCTGCGTGTCACCTTCCGTGGGCTGGTGGAAGGCCGCGGAGCGACGTGGCGGTGAGCTGTCGCCGACGTGCGCGAGGGCCGCGTCGCGCAGGGCGGGGCCCCGCATGCAGCGTCACCCATGGAGCACTGCGCAGGATCGCTCGCGCGGTAGTGCGGGGGGGCCCGGAGCAGCGTGCCCGGCCGTCGTGCAGGCCCGGGTGAGCCCCGCCGATCGTGGCGGGGCGAGCCCGAGCGCTACGCTAAGGCCTCGGGGTCCCCGGAAATTTGCGCAGCGAATTTCTGGGGTGAGCAGGTGAGCCGCCCCGAGAGCGGAGCGGTCCTCCACCAGCCTGGCCGAAAACGAGCAGCGGTTTGAACTGCCCCACTACCGACTCGGGCCCGGATGTTGACGCCTGGCGACGATGGCCCGTATGATGGTGTGCGGCCAATGCATCCCCTTCACACCCCCATCAACTGGCGGAAGTTCGGGTCGAGCCTGTGGGACTTCACCAAGACCCTGATCATTGCGTTCGTGCTGGCGCAACTGATCATGGTGTCGGTGGCGCAGGCGTTCCAGGTCGAGCAGTACTCCATGGAACCCACGCTGCTGCCGCATGACCGCGTGCTCGTCGACAAGTTCCTCTACCGCATCCGCCAGCAGCATCGCGGCGACGTGATCGTGCTGAAGTATCCGCTGAACCAGTCGCGGAACTACATCAAGCGCATCATCGCGCTGCCGAACGACACGCTGGAGGTCCGCGAAGGCAGGGTCTTGATCAACGGGAAAGTGAGCACCGAACCGTACCTCGACGGCACCCCGCAGGGCAACTATGGGCCGTTCAAGGTCCCGGCCGATTCGGTATTCGTGATGGGGGACAACCGCAACAACAGCGAGGACAGCCGGGCCTTCGGCCCTGTCAAAAAGGACCTCGTCGTCGGCCAGGCCATCCTCATCTACTGGCCGCCCAACAGGATGCGCCAGCTCCTTTTTCACTGATTTGCTACAATCAAGTTGGCCGTGCTAGGTGGGGAGCTAGCGGTTCCCCGTACCCGCAATCCGCTATAGCGGGACTGAATTCCCGTCCGAGGCTCCGTTCTTCAGGGTCAGGCCGGCGTACGTGGTGAAGACGATCGGGTCCTGCGCAACGAGATCTGGCCAACCCCGCCAGGTCCGGAAGGAAGCAACGGTACGTCAGTGCTCTCGTGTGCCGCAGGGACACCTGATCCGAGCCAACGGCGCTGAAACCGACTGGAGGGCGGGTGTCGACGGCGGGTGCACGGCCACTTAACCCTTCAACTACGGGATAGAGGGATAATCCCTTATCGCGTTATCCCGTACTTCTGAGTGTCACCAAAACGGCCACCAGGTTGTTGATCCCGTGGATCACCACGGCGGGCAGGAGGCTGCCGGTTCGTTCGTAAGCGTACGCGAGAACAACTCCCAGTGCAAAGATCGGCAGGAAGTGGATAATCTGCAGGTGCACGGCGGCGAAGAATGCCGCAGAAACGATGACCGCGACGGTACGGTGCCACCGCGCCCGCATCGCGCCGTAGGCGAACCCGCGGAAGAACACTTCCTCGGCCACCGGGACCACGACGCAGATCAGCACGATGATCAGCGCAATCTCGTCCGCCCCCGCGGCCCCGCGCAAGATCCGGTCGATCGGCACGATGGCATGTTCGTAATCGTTCATCCGCTGGGCCTGGACCGGACCGACCACCATGCCGGCGATCTCCATGGCGACCTGCTCGGCGAGTGTGCTGAGCGGAATACTGAGCAGGCTCAAGCCCGCCCCCAGCCACACCAGGCGCAGCCCGCCTCCCCGGACGCCAATGCTGGTGAGCGGAAGACGATAGCGGCTCAGGACCACGTACGCGACGATCAGGATCATCACCAGCTCCTGCAGCACGATGCCCGTGGCGAGATCGGGGAGCCGGGCGCTGTTCAGTTGAAAGAGCTGGATGACGATCAGGCCCAGCACGAATACCGCGCCCACCCCGCCCACGACCTCACCGAGACCCCACACGCCGGCATCGCGCTGCGGGGGGCGGCCAAACACGAGGTAGGCGGGCAGGACCGCGGCCAGGAGCAGGACCGTGCCGGCCGCCCAGCTCAATGCCCGTCCTCCCGCCAGACCGTGGGCGATGGCGTCGCCGTAGACCCACCACCCCGCGCCAAGCGACAGCACCAGGTAGACGGCGAGCGGGGGAGGGAACGAGAGCACCTGCCCTTGGTTCGGCGGATCGCGCGAACGGTCCTGGGCCCGTCCCAATGTGACAGGTTCCGGTAGACTTCCACGCGGCCTGTACTGTCGCATTGGAACGGGCCTGGCCGAATGCGACCGCCCGCCGGACCCCGCATAATAGGCGGGCAAGGAGGGACCGCCGAAGCGGCGAAGTGTGCTCCACACGGACGAGTCGTCCGGCCCCCGGGAGGTCTGCATGACCCACGTTTCGTTCTATCGCAAGTGGCGGCCGCAAACATTCGCCGAGATCATCGGGCAGCAGCGCGTCACCCGCACGCTGCAGAATGCGATCCGCTCCAACCGCGTGGTGCATGCCTATCTGTTCGCCGGCCACCGAGGGACCGGCAAGACCACCACCGCGCGCATCTTCGCCAAAGCCCTGAATTGCCTGAGCAGTCCGGTCCCCGTCCCCGAACCTTGTGATACGTGCGCCAACTGCAAGGCGATCAGCGGCGGTTTCTCGGTCGACGTCATCGAGGTCGACGCCGCGAGCTATCGCGGCATCGACGAGATCCGCGACAACATCAGGGACAAGATCCGGCTGGCGCCGACGGAGGGACGGAAGAAGGTCTACATCATCGATGAGGCGCACATGCTGACCGAGCACGCGGCGAACGCGCTGCTCAAGACGCTGGAAGAGCCTCCGGAGCATGCGGTACTGATCCTGGTCACCACCGAGCCGCATAAGCTGCCCGCGACCATTCTCTCCCGGTGCCAGCGGTACGACTTCCGCCGCGTCTCCCTCATCGAGATCGTCGAACGCCTGCGCACGATTGCCGCCGGCGAAGGGTTCGCCATCGAAGCGGCGGCTCTCGATCTGATCGCGATGAGCGCAGACGGATCGGTGCGCGACGCCGAATCGGTACTCGATCAGCTCGCATCGTTTGCGGAAGGCCCGGTCACGCGCGAAGACGTGCTGGCCGTGCTGGGCACGATCGAAGAAGAGGCCGCCTTCCGCTTCGCCGACGCGGTGATCTCCCGCGACACCGCCGCGGGTCTGGCGTTGATCAACGGGTTCGTCGCCGAAGGCAAGGACATGCGGCAGGTCCTGCGCACCATGATCGACCACTTTCGCAACCTGCTGGTCGCCAAGACCACCGGCAGTCCCGCGGACATCCTCGACATCACGGAGAGCCGCGGACAGGCGCTGCGCGCGCAGGCCGACACCATTCCCCTCGATGAGATCCTCCGCGCACTGCAGGGGCTGTCGGAGGCGGACGTGGAGGCGCGCGAGGCGCGGCTCAGCGTGCCGGTGCGGTTCTTGCTGGAGATCGCATTCGTGCGCCTGTGCCGGCCGGACATGGACCCCACCGTGGCCGGGCTCAGCGCGCGCCTCGCGGCGATCGAGCAGCGATTGGGCTCCGGCGGCGCGCCCACGCCGGCGCCGGCTCAGCCCTCGGCATCGGCAGCGCCTCCCGCGCCTCCCGCACCCCGCCCCACCGGCGTCCGGACCGCCCGCCGCGCGGAGAAGACCGAGCCGCCGCCGAACGGCGACGTCAAGGCTTCGGCCGTTGACACCCTGCCTGCCGCCGTGTCAATCGAGGACGTGCGGGCACAGTGGGCCCGCATCCTCGAACAGTTGAAGCGCACCAAGATGTTCTGCCACGCGCTGCTGATCGAAGGGGTCCCGCTCAGAGTCGACGGATCCACCCTGGTCGTGGGGCTGCGTACCGGATACAACTTCCACATTGAAAACCTCCACAAGCCCGAGAACCGCAGCGTGGTCGAATCGGCGCTGGAACACGTGCTGCAGACCCGCCTGCGCCTGCAGTGCATGATCCACGATGCCGCGCCGGATCCAGGGGCAAAACCCGACGCGCTTGTCGCCAAAGCCCTGGAGCTGTTCGGCGGGCAGGTCGTGGACGTGCGGAATACGGACTAGACCCGTGCATCGTTCATCGTTCGTCGTTCATAGCAGGACCGCGTGGGTTGGGTCGTATCGACGATCGCTGAACCACGAACCACGATCGGTAGTGGGGGGTTAGGGTGCGCGACATCGGCAAGATGATGCAGCAGGCCAGGAAGATTCAGGAGCGCGCCGCCAAGCTCCAAGAGGACCTCCGCGCGGAGCGGGTCGAGGCAACCGCGGGGGGAGGCGTGGTCAGGGCGGTGACCAATGGTCACGGCGAGGTGCTGGAAGTCACCATCGATCCCGGTGTGGTCGATCCCGCGGACGTCAGCCTGCTGCAGGACCTGGTCGTTGCCGCGGTCTCCGAGGCCCAGCGCACGGCCAAGCAGCTCTACGAGCAGCGGATGAAGGAGCTGGCCGGTGGACTCGGACTGCCGCCGGGACTGATTTGAACTACGTGTACGCGGAACCCCTCGCCCGCCTGATCGAAGAGTTATCGAAGATGCCGACCGTGGGGCCGAAGACGGCCCAGCGGCTGGCGTTCTATATCCTGCGTATGGCGCCCGAGGATGCCGCCCGGCTGAGCCAGGCCATCCTCGATGCCAAAGCCAGGATCCACTACTGCAGCATCTGCTACCACATTACCGACGTGGACCCGTGCTCCATCTGCGCGAACCAGGCGCGGAACCGCACCATGATCTGCGTGGTGGAAGACCCCCGAGACGTGCTGGCGATGGAACGGACGCGGGAGTACCGGGGACTCTATCATGTCCTGCATGGGGCAATCTCGCCCCTCGACGGGGTGGGACCCGACGATCTGAAGATTGCGGAACTGCTGCCCCGCGTGCAGACCGGCGAGGTCACCGAGGTCATCGTCGCCACCAACCCGCGGGTCGAGGGCGAAGCGACGGCCATCTACATGGCCAAAATCCTCAAACCCTTGGGTCTCAAGGTCACGCGCATCGCACACGGTCTGCCCGTCGGCGGCGACCTCGAGTATGCCGACGAGGTCACCCTGGCCAAAGCGCTGGAAGGCCGGAGGGAGATGTGACCCGGGGGTGACCACCCCGCGCTTCGCGGCGCTCCGCTTCCGTAATTTCAGACTGCTCTGGATCGGCCTCCTGATCTCGCATACCGGCACGTGGATGGCCAGCGTCGGCATCGGATGGCTGATCTATACGCTGACCGGCTCGCCCCTGTACCTCGGCCTGAACTCGCTGGCGTTTGCCCTGCCGATGATCGTCCTGTCGGTCTTCGGCGGGGTCATCGCCGACCGCGTCGACCGCGTCCGTCTGCTCAGAATCACCCAGGCGGGGATGCTCCTCGACGCGCTGGCCATGGCGGCGCTCGTGCACAGCGGCCACGTGATCGTCTGGCTGATCATTTTCCTGAATCTCCTGGAGGGCGTTTTCCTCGCCTTCGAGAGTCCGGCCCGTCAATCCCTGATCCCAGATCTGCTCGATCGCACCTCGCTGATGAGCGGAGTCTCGCTGACCAGCGCGTCATTTCAGAGCGCCGCGTTCGTGGGTCCGGCACTGGCGGGATTGATCATCGACCTGACCGGCAACAACAGGATCTACCTGCTGTTCTACCTCAACGCCATCTCGTTTCTGGCGGTCATCGCGTCCCTCTACTCAATGACGAACGTCCCACCGCATACGCGGCCCATGGCAGGCAGCGTGCTGCGCAATCTGCGGGAGGGGTTTGCCTACGCATGGTCTGCGCCGGTCATCCGCACGCTGATCATGCTGTCCATCATTTCCAGCCTCTTCAGTCTGGGCTACTCGACCCTGATGCCGATCTTTGCGCGCGACATCCTCGCCGTGGGCGCGCGCGGGTTGGGGTTCCTGCAGGCGGCACCGGGGGCGGGGACCATCCTCGGCTCCCTGCTGTTCGCCGCAATCGGTCAGATCCGGCACAAAGGCGCCTACTACGTGGCCGCCAATCTCATCTTCTGCACGTGCCTGGCCGCGTTCACGCTGTCCCGGATCTTCCCACTTTCGATGATCCTGTTATTTGTCGGAGGCGGATTCGCGGCGACCTCCAGTGTGGTCCTCGTCACGCTCGTGCAGCTCGGAACACCGCAGCACCTGCGCGGACGCGTGCTCAGCCTCACCACCCTGTCGTTCATCGGCATTCCGAGCCTGGGCGGGATGGTGCTCGCCTCCGGCGCGGCCGCCTTCGGCGCGCCAACAGCGATCCTCATCGGCGCGCTGATCGTCGCCGCCTCGCTGCTGGCTCTGGGCACGGGGACTCTGACCCGCGAGGGGGCGACTAATCCTCAGTAGGCATCTCGAGGGTAGTGGGTTAGTTTGAACCGTTTTCGGCCTGGCTGGGGGAGGGCCAGAGGGGATGGCGGCGGGCGAGTGGGGCGGCCCCCGAGTGGAGATTGGAGGGCGGCAACCATAGCGCAGGCCGTGAAGCAGAGGATCGCCGCACCGATGCCGCGGTAAGCGGAAGGGACCGAAGTGATCCGTAGCTACAGATTGGCAGGCGAGCGCCGCAGGGAACGTGAGGCCTGCAACGTCAGTCCGAGCCGCCCGACTCGGAGCGAGGGGGCCGCCCCCGAGCAAACCGCCCCCCCGGCGATTCAAATTGACCCACTACCTGACAGGGGCCGCGCTAGCGCGTGTCCTTCGTGTTCTCAGCACACTCCGGTAGTTCGATCTTGATCGGCGCATTGAAATCGTAATAGTCGACGCTGATGGTGATCTTTCCGGCCTTGTCCAGGATCTCC
>DASXUC010000147.1:0-3670 GCA_036505015.1 bacterium
GTCGTGCTCGTCGGCTTGGCTCTCACACGGACGAGTAACCGCGCCGAGGAAGCGACCCGCCTGATCGAATACCTCACCCGGCCGGCGACGCAGGTCGTGACCCTGCAGGGTGTGGGCTTCTTCCCGGTTGTCCGCGAGGCGCCAACCACCGTGCCCGCGGGCGGCCTGCGGGTGATGGCGGAGGGCGTGACCGCACAGTCGGGTGCGCGCGACGCGCGCGTGGCGCTCCTGCCCGTAGGTCTCGGCGGGCGCACCGGCGAGTTCACGCCGATCTACGTGGACACCTTCCGGGCGATTGCCATCCAGGGGCGGCCCATCGAGCAGGTGCTGGCCGAGCAGGCTGCCAAGCTGGAGGCGCTGTTCCGGGCGATGAACGCCCCGTGCCCGGCACCCGATCCGCCGCAGATCCCTTGTCGACCGGACTGACGTCTGCGGCTCAGTAGCAGGACGCAGCATGCGCAGGACCGGCTTTGCCGGGTCCGAGCATCGATCGTCGATGAGAGCAGTAGGGTCGGGTGAGGGGGAGGCATCGTAGGGGGAGAGAATCGCTCTCCCCCTCCGAAAGCACCGGTCCTGCGCATGTAACTTCTGTTGATGACGCAACGTCGATCGTGGATTCCGTACGCGCTGGTGCTCCCGGCCCTCCTGTACCTTGCGGTGTTCTTCGTCTACCCGCTTGTGCAGGCGTTCATGCTCAGCTTCCGGGGTGACGAGGGCGGCTTCACCCTCGAGTTCTTCCGCCAGATGGCGGCGGACACGTACTTCCGCAGCGCCGTCCGCAACAGCTTTCTGCTGACCCTGCTGGTCGTCCCGCTGCAGCTGGTCATCGCCCTGATCATCGCGCTGATCGTCAACACACGATTCCGCCTGGCATCATCGTTCCTGTACATCTGCGCGATCCCGCTGGGCATCTCGGATCTCGCCGCGGGATTGATCTGGCTGTCCGTCTTCACGGAGCGAGGGTACCTGAACACGATTCTCGGCGGGCTGCGTCTCACCGCCCAGCCGATCACATTCCTGACACCCGAGCGCATCGACTGGCTGTATGGAGCGATCGTCGCGACCGAAGTGTGGCGCGCGACGGCGATCGTGATGGTGATCCTGGTCGCCGGGTTGCAGCTGGTCCCGCGCGACTACCTCGAGGCGGCCGACGTCTTCGGGGCGCGCCCGCTGCAGAAGCTGTGGCGGATCACGCTGCCGCTGCTGATGCCCAGCCTGCAGGCGGCGCTGATGATCCGGACGATCCTCGCGCTGCAGCTGTTTGCGACGGTCATCACGCTGTCCGGACGCCTGGTCCCGGTGCTGGCCGGGGAGTCATACTTCTGGTACTCGATCTACCGCAATTTCAACGTGGCCAGCGCGTACGCCGTGCTGATCATGGTCATCTCGTTCCTCATCACCTTCATGTACCTGCGCCTGCTCCGGACGAGGGCGGAAGCCCTGGCATGATCGCCACCCAGGCCCCGCACCCGAGCGGAGCGAGCGGTGTGAGGCGCGCCCGGCCGCTGCTGTGGATCGGGGCCGCCGCGATCGCGGCGTGGGTGCTCGCGCCCATCGTCCTGATCGGGCTCGCCGCGTTCACCCCCCGAGAGGCGCTGTACTCGTGGCCGCGGCCGATCATTCCGAGCCAAGTCAGCCTGGATACCTTCCTGTTCTTCTTCAACTCCCACGGCGTGCTGCGTTCCACCCTGAACAGCCTCCTGGTGGCCGGCCTCACGATCGTACTGGCGCTCGCGCTGGGCGCGCCGGCGGGCTACTCGCTGGCGCGCTTCGTGTTTCCCGGCCGCGACGGGCTGCGTCTGTCGATCCTGGCGACGAAGATGTTCCCCGCCACGATCCTCGCGGTGCCGCTGACCGTCGCGTTCATCCGCTGGCATCTCTACGACACGCTGCTGGGCGTTGCACTCGTACACACGGTGCTGGCGCTGCCGTTTACGATCATCATCACCAGCAGTATCTTCGTCGGCGTGCCCACCGAGTTGGAGGAAGCCGCCCTGACGCTGGGCTGCTCGCGCGCCGGCGCGTTCCGCCGCGTCGTGCTCCCAATGGCACTGCCGGGGCTGGCGGCCTCGGCGATCTTTACGTTCGTCCTCTCGTGGAACGAGGTGTTCGCCGCGACCATCCTGACGCTGGACAACCGGACGCTGCCCGCCCTCATCATGAACGCCATCGGGTCGGCGGGAGCGCCGCTGGACTACCGGTTTGCCGGCGGGTTCTTCATGATCGTGCCGGCCGTCGTCATCATCTTCCTGATTCGGCGGTACCTGATGACGATGTGGGGGGTCACGGTGCGCTGAATCATGTCGCAGATCCGGCTGCAGCAACTGCGCAAGGTGTTCGGCAAGGTGGTCGCCGTCCGCGATCTCAGTTTGGAGATCGCGGACGGCGAATTCATCGTATTCCTGGGGCCGAGTGGCTGCGGCAAGACCACCACGCTGCGCTGTATCGCCGGGCTGGAACAGGTCGACACTGGCCGCGTCTTCATTGGCGACCGCGACGTCACGCTGCGCCCGCCGGGTCAGCGCGGGATCGCGATGGTCTTCCAGTCCTACGCGGTCTTTCCGCACATGTCGGTCTTCGAGAACATCGCCTTCGGCCTGCGCCTGCGGCGTGAGCCCGCCGGCGAGATCAGCGCTCGGGTGACCGCCGCGGCCGAGCTGATGCAGATCGAGAACCTCCTGGACCGGTTCCCTTCGCAGCTGTCGGGCGGCCAGCGCCAGCGGGTCGCCGTGGCCCGGGCCATCGTGATGCGGCCGGAAGTGCTGCTGATGGACGAGCCGCTGTCCAACCTCGACGCGCTGCTGCGCCTGCAGATGCGGGCCGAGCTGCGCCGGCTCCACCGCGAGATCAGATCGACGACCGTGTACGTCACGCACGACCAGGTCGAGGCGCTGAGTCTGGGCGACCGGATCGCGGTGATGAAGGACGGCGAGATCGTGCAGTGCGACACACCGGCCCGCGTGTATGATTCACCGGCCACCCGGTTCGTGGGGAGCTTCATCGGGAGTCCCCCGATGAACTTCATCGAGGGAACGTTGCAGCGGTTCGACGGGACCCTGGCGGTCGTGGCGGAGTCGGTCCGTATTCCGCTGCCGCCCACGCTGCGGCCGCATACGGGAGCCGGCCCCGTCGTCGTGGGCATCCGCCCCGAGCACATCGCGGTCGGTGGTGAGGCCGCCGCGGACGCGATCCCCGCCACGATCATCGTGGTCGAGCCGATCGGCCCGCAGCAGTTGCTCACCATCCAGGTTGGGAAAACCTTGCTGAAGGCATCCGTGCCCGCCGAGTCCTCCATCGCGGAGGGGCAGGCCGTCTGGCTGCGCTTCGAGCCCTCGCGCATCCGCCTGATGGATGCCGGCAGCGGCGTCGCGCTCTCCGACACGGGGTCCGATGTCCGCGGTCCGGGGTCCGCGCGTGCATGATTGAGTTCCGGACACCGGATCCTCTTCTCGCACAGGCCGAGGCCGTGCTCCGCGCCAACGACGTCGGGGGCGCGTACACCAAACCCAGCGGCCGCCTCTATCCCCATCAGTGGAACTGGGACAGCGCGTTCGTCACGATCGGCTGGGCGCACATCGACTGGGACCGTGCCGTTCGCGAAATCGACTCGCTCCTCGCCGGTCAGTGGACCACCGGCATGCTGCCTCACATCCGGTACAACCCGGACGTG
>DASXUC010000148.1:0-2998 GCA_036505015.1 bacterium
GACGGCGCTGGTCGCCATGGAGCGCCTGCGGACGGTGGTCGAAGACCACCCGTTCAAAGATGAAGAGATCATGCCACGCGGGAAGATGACCATCTCGATCGGGGTCGCCTCGTGTCCGGAGGACGGACAGGATTTCGACACCCTCGTGCAGCGCGCCGACAAGGCGTTGTACGCCGCGAAACAGGGCGGACGCAACCTCGTCCGCCTGGCCGCAGTTTCTTAGTAGCTCCTTTCCGATACCAGGTTTTACAACAGGGCTGGTGGAGGGCCGTTGTGCGCTCAGTGGTGGCAGACTGGGGCGTGGGTATCCTCAAGACTCGGAGCGAAGGGGCTGCCCCCGAGACAGCCAGCCGCCATTCCACTGGGGCCAGGGAGTGACTCTAGCGGATTTCGCCGGGCGGTTCCTCCCCTTTCGCGACTGCGACCGCGGCGTCGGTCACCAGGGGTTCGAGGATCTCGTCGATCTTCTTGTCGAAGGTCGCATCGTTGGCGAACTGCTGCGTTTCCGTGTCGCCGTTGAATACGTGGACGTGCCACTGCCCGTCGGCCTGCGGGACGGCGCGGATTCCCCGCTGGCCCTTGGCCGGACGTCCGATGTTCAGCAGGAACGCGGGTTCCATGTCCTCGCGGTCGCGGCGCCGTTCGAGCAGGATGTGCACGCGGATGCGGCCGGCGTCGGCCATCTGGAGGGCTCTGACCCTGGCCTTCTGCCCCAGGGTCTCGGCCCGCTGCCAGAGGTGTTTGAGCAGCGCTTCGCGCGCCGACTGTTCCGCCTGTACTTTCGCATCGGCGTCGGCTTTGAGCTGGCGTGCGGCTTCGACGGCCTTCCGGATCCGGTCTTCGGGGGTGCTCATGACAACGTTCACAGGTTTTCCCCTCCGAGGGGATAGCAATCCTGCCGGAACGTCGTCATTCGTGGATGGCGCTCACGGAGAATTCGGAGCACACGCGATGCCAAGCGTGTGGGACATGGCGGAGGGCCGTGCGAATCGAACGCACCGGAGACCGCGAGGCCTCCCGCCGGTTTTGAAGACCGGAAGGGACACCAGCCCCCATTGCCCTCCCCTTGACAGTGACGAGTGACTCGTGACTCGGAAACCTGCCTGCCTGATCGAGTCACGAGTCACTAGTCACGAGTCACCTGTTTCGTGAGGACCCGTTTATCGCCAATCCGCCGAGTCAGTTTGATGGTATCGAAGTACTCCAGCACGGTCAACGCGAACTTCCGGCTGGTCTGCAGCGTGTCGCGCAGCACGGCGACGGTGATCGAACCGTTCTTGGCAACGGCGTCCTCCACCGTCTGCTTGATCTTTGCGATGGCGTCTTTGTGGAAGTACACGCCGGGGGCGGTTTCAATCACGGTCCCGTCGTCGAGCAAGCTCTGGAAGGCTTGCGCGAACGCTCTTTCATCACTGGCAAGTCCTTCCAGATGCTGGCGGTCCGGCGGCGACGCCCCACCGGCGGCCAACGCCGACTCGAGGGCAGCTCTTGCCTTCAGGTCGGAAGCGGCCCGCTGCGGGTGATGCCCCGGACGCCGGACGAACCCGGCCTCGGCGATGACCTCGCCGCGTCCCGCCAGCGACGCTAATACGGCGGCATAGAACCGGTCATCGCCGGCGCGGTAGGCTGCCGCCTTCAGCTCGTCGCGAGGGATTCCGATGCGCCACGGATGCGCTTCATGGAATGCGTCCACCGCCTGAAGGATCTGCCCTGCCAGCCGGTCGGCCGCGTCGCGGTGGAACACGCGGTCGCGGATCGTCAACACGCGGTCGTTGCCGGAGAGTTGGCCGATGACATCATCGGCCTGGCCGCGGCTCAAGCCGGCGTCCCGGGCGAGATCCTCCAATGTAATTCCCCGCGAGGCTGCGGCACGGACGAGGTCCTCCATCCGGCGGTCCGAGCTGGAGGCTGCCGCCTGGGCGATTTCCGACGCGCTGGTTACGCCCCGCCGCCGCTTCGGCGCATAGGGATTGATGACCGTGCCCCCGCCGATCGTCACCATCGGTGAATACAGCCGCAGCACGAACGGGTCGCCCGCCGCCACCACGGCCGGCTCTTCCAGGCGCAGCTGGACGTCGGCTGTCTGGCCTGGTTCCAGTTTCGACCGATCCAGCAGGACGGTTCTTCCGAGGACTTCGGCGGATCCGACGTACAGACGGATGCGCGCCAGATGGGCCAGCGGCCGGGCATCCGGCAGCAGCCGGACGCGGGCGTCGATGAGGACGGTGGGCCGAAACGCGCCGGGCGTGACGAGGACGTCGCCCCTGGCAATCTCCGACTTGTCCGCCCCCACGACGTTCACGGCGGCGCGCGATCCGGCTGTTACCGCGTCCATGTCGTGGCCGTGGGTCTGCAACCCCCGGACGCGCAGACGCCGGCCCAGCGGAAGCACTTCCAGATCGTCTCCCCTGCGGATGCGGCCGGCCCACAGCGTCCCGGTCACCACGGTTCCGAAACCGGCCATGACGAAGGCGCGGTCGATCGGCAGCCGGACGGGAGCATCGGCAGCATGCGATACGACGGCGTCAAGCAGCCGGTCCAGCGTACCCACCAGTTCCGGGACGCCCTCCCCGGTTCGCGCGGATACCCGCACGACCGGGGCCCCTTCGAGAAACGTTCCCTTTGTCAGCGCCTGCACGTCGTCCATGACCAGGGCGAGCCACGCCGGATCCGTGACGAGGTCTACCTTGTTAAGAACGACGAGCCCTTTTTGAACGGGGAGGAACCGCAGGATGTCCAGGTGCTCGCGCGTCTGCGGCATCACGCCTTCATCCGCGGCCACGACCAGCATGACGAGGTCGATGCCGGTTGCCCCCGCCAGCATGTTTCTGATCAACCGCTCGTGACCGGGGACGTCGACGACTCCCACCCGGCGGTCGCCGGGCAGATCGAAGTGGGCGAAGCCCAGGTCGATGGTCATCCCCCGGCGCTGTTCTTCCGCCAGCCGGTCGGGGTCGGTACCGGTGAGCGCTTTGACGATGGCGCTCTTGCCATGGTC
>DASXUC010000149.1:0-15936 GCA_036505015.1 bacterium
GGCCACGGTCGAGATCAAGTAAGGCCCGTCTAGGTAGTGGGTCGATCTGGATGGCCGCGGCGGCGATCTGTCTCGAGGACGGCCCCTCGCGTCGAGTCGGGCGGCTCGGATTGTCACTGCAGGCCTCACGTTCCCTGCCGCGCTCGCCTGCCAATCTGTAGCTACGGATCACGACGGTCTCTTCCGCTGACCGCGACATCGGTGCGGCGATCCTGTGCTTCACGGCCTGCGATATGGTGGCCGCCCCACTCGCCCGCCGCCATGCCCTCTGGTCCGCCCCAGCATCTGCGCGTACCCTCTGTGGGCTGGTGGAGGGCCGCGTGGCGCAGGGCGGGGCCCCGCATGCAGCGTCGCCCAGGAAGCACGGCGCAGGATAGAGCACGCGGTAATGCGGGGGGGCCCGGAGCAGCGTGCCCGGCCGTCGTGCAGGCCGGGTGAGCCCAGCCGATCGTGACGGGGCGAGCCCGAGCGTTACGCTAAGGCCTCGGGGTCCCCGGAAATTTGCGCAGCAAATTTCTGGGGTGAGCAGGTGAGCCGCCCCAGGGAGCGGAGCGGCCCTCCGCCAGCCTGGCAGAAAACGAGCGGCGGCTCAAACTGCCCCACTACCCTAGGCCCTCTTGACTCAGGCAATCCCCCTGAGTATGATAAAGTTTACGGTTAATTCCCGGGGCAGGGTTGGCGCGGCCCTGTTTCCGCTTTCCCAGACCAGATTATCTACTTGCTCTTTTCCCACGCCAATCGGAGGGTAGGACGCTCGAGGCAGCATGCTGCCCCGCGTGTCGCTATTGCTTTTCGCGCCGCCGTACATCCCGCAGTGGAGGTGAAGATCACCCCGTGAAGACAAAGTCGCGACGCAAGATCGGGACGCTGCCCTCTTCGGCCAACGGCCGGCTCACCGGACATGCGGTGACCCGCGGCCGCCGGGACCGGATCAGCTTCGCCAAGATTCCCGAAATCATCGACGTGCCCGACCTCATTGAGATCCAGCGCCGCTCGTACGAGTGGTTCCTCCGCGAGGGCATCCGCGAGGTCTTTGAGGAAATCTCGCCGATCCAGGATTTCACGGGCAACCTGGAGCTGCACTTTGCCGTCGAGACCGGCCGCAAGCGGCCCGAGCCACCCAGTGTCTTCGATGACGAACCCGTCCTGGACTTCGGCGGCTACCGTCTGGAGCGGCTGAAGTACTCCGAAGAGGAGTGCCGGGACCGTGATTACAACTACAGCGCCTCCCTGAAGGTCAAGGTCCGCCTGTTGATCAAGGAGACCGGCGAGATCAAGGAGCAGGAAGTCTTCATGGGCGACCTGCCCCTGATGACCCGGCGGGGAACCTTCATTATTAATGGGGCCGAGCGGGTTGTGGTCAGCCAGCTCGTCCGCTCCCCCGGCGTGTACTACAGCTACTCGGCCGACGCCTCCGGCCGCCCCATGCCCGGGGTCACCGTGATCCCGCACCGGGGCGCCTGGCTGGAGATGGAGCTCGACAACAACGGGGTCATCTCCACCCGCATCGACCGGACCCGCAAGATTCCGGTGACGGTGCTCTTGCGTGCCCTGGGGTATGACAGCGACGATCGAATCCGAAAACTGTTTGACGACGACAAGGCCATTGCCGCGACGCTGGCCAAAGACCCGGTGAAGGAACGTAGCGGCCCCAAGGCTGTCGATGAGGCGCTGATCGAGATCTACCGCCGCCTGCGCCCGGGCGACCCGCCGACCGTGGAGTCCGCCCGCCAGCTGCTGCAGACCCTGTTCTTCGATCCACGGCGCTATGACCTCGGCAAGGTCGGCCGGCACAAGGTCAACCGCAAGCTGGGCATCGAGGCCCCCCTGGAGTTCCGCACGCTGGTGCAGACCACCGGCGGTGAGGTCACCGATGTGGGGCTGCACAAGGACAAGAAGGAGTTCGCGCTGACCCTGAAGGACGGCCGCAAGTTCACCGGTGTGCTCAGCCGCGTCCTGGTGAAGGTTGACGGCGACGTCATCGACCCCAAGAAGATCCCCGACGGGACGAAGGTCGCGCTGGGGATCGTGCCGTCGACGAAGGAAGTCCTCTATGTCGTCGCCGGTGAGGGGGTCAAGGTTGCCAGCGCCGTGCGCGACGACATCGTGGAGATCATCCGGTACCTGGTGCGGCTGCACAACGACGACCCCGAGGCGCACGTGGACGACATCGACCACCTCGGGAACCGGCGCGTGCGCTCGGTCGGCGAGCTGCTGCAGAACCAGTTCCGCATCGGCATGCTGCGGATGGAGCGGGTGATCCGCGAGCGTATGACGATCCAGGAGACCGGGCAAATCACGCCGCAGGTGCTCATCAACATCCGGCCGGTGGTCGCGGCAATCAAGGAGTTCTTCGGCAGCAGCCAGCTCAGCCAGTTTATGGATCAGACCAACCCGCTGGCCGAATTGACCCACAAGCGCCGGCTGTCGGCGCTGGGGCCGGGCGGATTGTCGCGGGAGCGCGCGGGGTTTGAGGTCCGTGATGTGCACACCTCCCACTACGGGCGGATGTGTCCGATCGAAACCCCGGAGGGGCCGAACATCGGGCTGATCAGCTCGCTGGCGACCTACGCGCGGGTGAACGATCTCGGGTTCATCGAGACGCCGTATCGCGAGGTGCGCGACGGCGCGGTGACGCGAAAGATGCGGTTCACCACGGCCGACGAGGAAGACCACTACACGATCGCGCAGGCCAACGCCAAGATCGATGACCGCGGCAAGCTGACCGAGACACGCGTCTCCGCGCGGCACGGCCACGATATCGTCCTCGAGACGCCCGACGAGATCGACCTGATGGACGTGTCCCCGAAACAGACCGTCTCGGTGGCCACGGCGCTGATCCCGTTCCTGGAGCATGACGACGCGAACCGCGCGCTGATGGGATCGAACATGCAGCGCCAGGCGGTGCCGCTGCTGGCGACGGAAGCGCCGCTGGTCGGCACGGGCATGGAGTACCGCGCCGCGGTCGACTCCGGCGCCGTGGTGGTGGCCAAGCGCCCGGGTGTGGTCGAGTCGGTGGCCGGCGATGAGGTCGTGATCAAGACGGACCGCGGCCGTGACGCCTATAAGCTGATCAAGTTCCAGCGCAGCAACCAGGGCACGTGTATCAACCAGCAGCCGCTCGTGCGCACCGGCGACGACATCGCCGCCGGCGACGTGATTGCCGACGGGCCGTCCACCAACCAGGGCGAGCTCGGGCTGGGCCGCAACGTGCTGGTGGCGTTCATGCCCTGGGAGGGCTACAACTACGAGGACGCGATCGTCATCTCCGAGCGCCTGGTCAAGGAAGACTTGTTCACCTCGATCCACATTGAGGAGTACGAGGTCGAAGCACGCGACACGAAGCTGGGGCCCGAGGAGATCACCCGCGACATTCCCAACGTGGGCGAAGAAGCGCTGCGCGACCTGGACGACCGCGGCATCGTGCGCATCGGCGCCGAGGTGCGGTCCGGCGACATCCTCGTCGGCAAAGTCACCCCCAAGGGCGAGACCGAGCTGACGGCGGAAGAGCGCCTGCTGCGCGCCATCTTCGGCGAGAAGGCCCGCGAGGTGCGGGACACCAGTCTCAAGGTGCCGCACGGCGAGAAGGGCAAGGTGGTGGAGGTCAAGGTCTTCAACCGTGAGCAGGGCGACGAGCTGCCGCCGGGCGTCAACGCCCTGGTGCGCGTCTACGTCGCGCAGAAGCGGAAGATCACCGTCGGCGACAAAATGGCGGGCCGCCACGGCAACAAAGGCGTGATCTCGGTGATCCTGCCGGAGGAAGACATGCCGATGCTGCCCGACGGTACGCCGGTGGACATCGTCCTCAACCCGCTGGGCGTGCCGTCCCGCATGAACGTCGGCCAGGTGCTGGAGACGCATCTGGGCTGGGCGGCGGCGGCGCTGAACATCTGGGCGGAATGCCCCGTGTTCGACGGCCCCAAGGAGGACGAGATCAAGCGGCTGCTGGAAGCCGCCGGCCTGCCGGCCAACGGCAAGATCGAGCTCCGCGACGGCCGCAGCGGCGAGCTCTTCGACCAGAAGGTCACGGTGGGCTGGATCTACATGATGAAACTGCTGCACCTGGTCGAGGACAAGATCCACGCCCGGTCGACCGGCCCCTACAGCCTGATCACCCAGCAGCCGCTGGGCGGCAAGGCGCAGTTCGGCGGCCAGCGGTTCGGGGAGATGGAGGTGTGGGCGCTGGAAGCCTACGGTGCCGCCAGCACGCTGCAGGAGCTGCTGACCGTGAAGTCCGACGATGTCGTGGGCCGTGTGAAGACCTACGAGGCGATCGTGAAGGGTGAGAACATCCAGGAGCCGGGCGTGCCGGAGTCGTTCAAGGTGCTGGTGAAGGAGCTCCAGTCGCTGTGCCTGGACGTGAAAGTGCTGTCCGAGGACAAGAAGGAGATCGAGCTCAAGGAGATCGAGGAAGACATCGCCGAGACGGCCCGCGCGCTCGGCATCAACCTCGAGGGCGAGGAAGCGCTGGTGGAGGACTACTGATGCAGGACGTCAACAACTTCGATGCGGTGAAGATCGGTCTGGCATCGCCGGAGCAGATCCGCCTGTGGTCGCACGGTGAGGTCAAGAAGCCCGAGACGATCAACTACCGGACGCTGAAGCCGGAGCGGGACGGGCTGTTCTGCGAGCGGATCTTCGGCCCGCAGAAAGACTGGGAGTGCCACTGCGGCAAATACAAGCGCATCCGGTTCAAGGGCATCATCTGCGACCGCTGCGGCGTGGAGGTCACGCGCGCGAAGGTGCGGCGGGAGCGGATGGGCCACATCGAGCTGGCTGCGCCCGTCTGCCACATCTGGTACCTGAAGGGCGTGCCCAGCCGCGTGGGACTGCTGCTGGACATGTCTCCCCGCTCGCTGGAGCGGGTCGTCTACTTCGCTTCGTACGTGGTCATCGATCCCGGCATGACGCCGCTGAACAAGAAGCAGCTGCTCACCGAGAACGAGTACCGCGAGATGCGGGAGAAGTACGGCACCGGTTTCCGCGCCAGCATGGGCGCCGAGGCGGCCAAGGAGCTGCTGCTGGAAGTCGATCTGGAGAAGCTTTCCCGCCAGTTGCGCGCCGACCTCAAGGACGCGTCCGGCCAGAAGCGGATGAAAATCCTCAAGCGGCTGGAAGTCGTCGAAGCGTTCCGCAAGAGCGGGAACCGGCCGGACTGGATGATCCTTGACGTCGTGCCGGTCATCCCGCCGGACCTGCGGCCGATGGTGCAGCTCGACGGCGGCCGCTTCGCGACGTCGGACCTCAACGATCTGTACCGCCGGGTCATCAACCGCAACAACCGGCTGAAGCGGCTGCTGGACCTCGGCGCGCCGGAAATTATCGTGCGCAACGAGAAGCGCATGCTGCAGGAAGCCGTCGATGCTCTCATCGACAACGGCCGCCGGGGCCGCCCGGTGACGGGCCCCAACAACCGGCCGCTGAAGTCCCTGTCGGACATGCTGAAGGGCAAGCAGGGCCGCTTCCGCCAGAACCTGCTGGGCAAGCGCGTGGACTACTCGGGCCGCTCCGTGATCGTGGTCGGGCCGAAGCTCAAACTGCATCAGTGCGGCCTGCCGAAGGAGATGGCCCTGGAGCTCTTCAAGCCGTTCGTGATGAAGAAGCTGGTGGACAAGAACCTGGCGCAGAACATCAAGAGTGCCAAGCGCATGGTCGAGCGCGCGCGGCCGGAAGTGTGGACGGTACTGGAGGAAGTGGTCCGCGAGCACCCCGTGCTGCTGAACCGCGCGCCGACGCTGCACCGGCTGGGCATCCAGGCGTTCGAGCCCGTGTTGATCGAGGGCAAGGCCATCCAGGTGCACCCGCTGGTCTGCACGGCGTACAACGCCGACTTCGACGGTGACCAGATGGCCGCGCACGTGCCCCTGTCCGCGGCGTCGCAGGCGGAAGCGCGGCTGCTGATGCTGTCCGCGTACAACATTCTCTCGCCGGCGTACGGCAAGGCCATTACCAGCCCGACCCGCGATATCGTGCTCGGGTCGTACTACCTGACCCAGGAGAAGGCGGGCGCGCGCGGCGAGGGCAAGATTTTCAGCACGCCGACCGAAGCGGTGCTGGCGTTTGAGACCGGTGCGGTCGACATGCACGCGAAGGTGAAAGTGCGCCTGACCCACGACTCGGACCCGTTCGAGACCACGGTGGGCCGCGTGATTTTCAACGAGGCCATTCCTGAGGAACTGCGGTTCATCAACGACGTCTGCGACCGCAAGGTCCTTTCGCAGATCGTCAGCGAGTCGTACAACAAGCTGGGGTCCAGCAAGACGGTGCAGCTGCTCGACGCGCTGAAGGATCTGGGCTTCCGCTTCGCCACGCGCAGCGGCGCGGGCATCGCCATCGACGACATCTCGATCCCGGCGGACAAGCAGCGCATCCTGGTAGCCGCCGAAAAGCAGATCGACGCGATCGAGAACCAGTACCGCCGCGGTTTGATTACCAGCGGGGAGAAATACCAGCGCACCATCGACGTGTGGACCAAGGTGACTGAAGAGATCACCGAGGCGATGCTGAACAACTTCGACGTGTTCAACCCGCTGTATATGATGGTGCTGTCCGGCTCGCGCGGCAACATTCAGCAGATCCGTCAGCTGGCCGGCATGCGCGGGTTGATGACCGACCCGTCGGGGCGGATCATCGAGCAGCCCATCAAGGCCAACTTCCGCGAGGGGCTGACGGTGCTGGAGTACTTCAGCTCCACACACGGCCAGCGCAAGGGTTTGGCCGACACGGCCATCCGCACGTCGGAGTCCGGCTACCTGACGCGCCGGTTGGTGGACGTCGCCCAGGACGTGATCATCCGCGAGGAGGACTGCAAGACGACCGAGGGCGTGACGATGACCGCCGTCCGCGAGGGCAACGATGTCGTGGTCGCGCTGAAGGAGCGGATCATCGGCCGCACCGCGGCGGAAGACATCACCGCGCCGCGGGGCCGCAAGGTCATCGTCGACGAGGGCGAGCAGATCACCGAGGACGCCGCCGACCTGCTCGAGCAGGCCGGAGTGGAGGAAGTCGTGGTCCGCTCCGTGCTTACCTGCAAGAGCCGCTACGGCGTGTGCGGCAAATGCTACGGACGCAACCTGGCCACCGGCAAGGGCGTGGAGATCGGCGAAGCGGTGGGCATCATCGCCGCCCAGTCGATCGGCGAGCCCGGCACGCAGCTGACGATGCGCACGTTCCACACCGGCGGCGTGGCCGGCTTCGACATCACCCAGGGCCTGCCGCGGGTGGAGGAGCTGTTCGAGGCCCGCAAGCCCAAGGGCCAGGCGCTGATCGCCGACGTCAACGGCAAGGTCAAGATCGGTGAGGCCAAGGGTGTGCGCAAGGTGATCGTCGTCGGCAAGGACGGCGAGGAGTACTCCCAGAGTGTGCCGTTCGGAATCCGCCTGCGCGTCGCCGACGGCGCCAAGGTGGAGGCGGGCGACCAGCTGACCGAGGGCGCGGCCCCACCGCACGACATCCTGCGCATCAAGGGGCTGCAGGCCCTGCAGAACTACATGGTGCAGGAAATCCAGTCCGTCTACCGGTCGCAGGGCGTCGACATCAACGACAAGCACATCGAGATCATCGTGCGTCAGATGCTGCGGCGCGTGAAGATCGAGGAGCCGGGCGACACGGAGCTGCTGCCCGGAGAACTCGTGGACAAGTTCGTGTTCGAGGAAGAGAACACGAAGGCGATCGTGGAGGGTCTCGAGCCGGCGAAGGCGCGTCCGGTGCTGCTGGGCATCACCAAGGCCTCGCTGGCCACCGAGTCCTTCCTGTCCGCCGCCTCGTTCCAGGAGACCGCGCGCGTACTGACCGACGCCGCGACCAAGGGGAAGATCGACCCGCTGATCGGGTTGAAGGAGAACGTGATCATTGGGAAGCTCATCCCCGCCGGCACGGGCATGCTGCGGTACCGCGGCATCAAGATCGGCGTGGAGGTCTAGACCGGGTAGGCGGGTAGCGATGGTAATTCCCTCTCCCCTTTGGGGAGAGGGCAGGGTGATGGGGCAGTTGGGGACCGCAGCGTCGCGGTCCCCCTTGCATACCCTTGGTCCGGGCGCGTCGGGGCTCGGGGGCGGCCCTCGCTTCGGGTCGGGCGGCCCGGATTCACCGCAGGCCTCACGTTCCTTACGCTCTCGCCTGCCAAACTTCGACGGAGAATTACGGCCTGGGTAGTTCTCGCCGCTGCCTGGCTGGGCCGGACCCGTCCGTCACGGCCTGCGAAATCTGTTGCCGCCCTCCAACCTGCGCTCGTGGCCGCCCCCTTCGCCCCGCCGCGTCGTTCGAGGAGACCGCGCATGCTGACCGACGCCTCGGCCAAGGGAAGATCGACCCGCTGATCGGCCTGAAGGAGAACGTGATCATCGGGAAACTCATCCCCGCCGGACCAGGCGAGCTGTTCGGTGTTCGGTACTATGCAATCGACTCAACACGCGATCCGGAGGATAATCCCGAATACCGACAGAAGGGACCAGTCGAGCTTGAGTATCCAGGAGTTCCCAACGCGGAGGTAGTGAATGAGATCGGCCTCCCTGCTCTTCTTTCTCATAACGTTCACCCTCCTGATCCCGCCCCATGGTGAGTGGCCGCGCACGGCAGCCCAAGAGACTGCTGTCACGCTATGGACGGGGCAGGCTACCTGGACCCACGAGCATCACGCGGTCGTCGATGAAATCAAAGTAGATTGGCTGCGCACGGTAAAGCTTGACTTTGCCGTCGATAGCCACCGGCAGGTTGATCCCAAGACGCTGAAGATGTTTCACGGCCTCAACGGCTCGTGGGTCCTTCCACGGGACGGTGGCACGATCACCGTACGGCACGAGGGCTCTCCCGGATCCGACATGAGGGAAGTTCTCACACCGCGGCTCGAACATGTCGGCGTCTACATGTCTGTTAAGACATGCGCGCCGGAGTTGAGTGCACCGGGCGCAGGCCTTCCGGACAACACGGTTCTCCTGAATTCGGTGGCGACCCCGACCGTCGTGTGGAACATACCGCGGCTCGGAGAGCGCCGCCAGAATCTAGGCCTCGTCATGAAGATCCAATTCCCATACAAATACGATCAGACGGAGTTCAACCCGCCTGAAGCAGAGGTCCCCCAGATGGCGGCGATCGGTGGCATTCCAATGCCCACCGGGGCGGCGGCGGCCCTGAACCCTCCGGCGAATCCTGCCAAGATGAAGGTGACGCTCAAGCGCAAGCCGCTTGACCTTAAGTACGAGCCTTCGAGTTCCGACCAGCTGAAAAACACGGTGCTCAGCGATCGTACTCACGTCACGAATTTCTATGCCACGGGCGCGGGGCAATGGTTTGTCCATGGGAATAGCCGTATTCAAGTGATCGTGGACGGGGATGATGCAAGCACGAGTTTCGCCGTTTCTCGATTTCTGACCGATTGGATTCAGCCCATTGACCCGAGTGGGCGACGGGTTGGGACCCTCAAAGGTGGGGGGTGGAAGCTGGATACCGAGAGGACCAGCGGTGGCTGGATCGATGTTCCAGGAGAAAAGCTGACCCTGTCTTCCAACAAGTGGCCGCAAGAGCGGTATATGCAAGAGTATCTCGTCGGCGTCAAAGGATTCCCAGAGTTCGGAGGTCTGTACTTCATCGTGGTCGTGGATACCAAGCCGAATACCTACCGCGTGCGGATGTATCCGGCCAAGAAGATTACGATCGACGAGTGGTGCGCCATCAAGACTCGAAAGACCCCGTATCAGACGGAGACCAGCAGCGGAGCGGCCGCCGTCGACTCCGGCTGGCAGGGGGCCCGCTAGCCCGTCTCATTTCCAGTCAGTCCGAGCCGCCCGACTCCTAGCGAGAGGCCGCCCCCGAGCACCGTACGGCCCCAACACGCGGAATGTTGTTCGATGGCCCGACGTTCCTGAACATGTTATGGTAGTGGGAATTTCACTTGAGGTAATCGATGGCAGAACAGATCCCTGACCAGTACGAATCTACCGCCGAGGCGATCTCTCCCGGAACCATCGGTGTCGCCGCTCCTGAGCAATCTCCAGGATTCTGGAAGGCGCTCCGCGATGCCGTGCGCGGATCGTCCCTCGACTACACGACCGCGCCCATCGGCCGGGCGATCTTCATGCTCGCCGTCCCCATGGTCCTGGAAATGATGATGGAGTCGATCTTCGCCGTCGCCGACGTCTTCTGGGTGTCGCGCCTCGGAGCGGACGCGGTCGCTACGGTCGGGCTGACCGAGTCGATGCTCACGCTGATCTACACGCTGGCGATGGGGCTGTCGATCGGGGCGATGGCGCTGGTGGCCCGCCGGGTCGGCGAACGCAACCTGGACGGGGCGGCCCGCGCGGGGGTGCAGGCCGTGGCCATGGCCGTGGTCATCTCCGTCGTCATCGGGGTGCTTGGAGTGCGCTACGCGGCCGACCTGCTCACCGTGATGGGTGCCTCGCCGGCGGTCGTCGCACGGGGCGCCACGTTCACGCGCGTCATGCTCGGCGGCAACATCGTTATCGTCCTGTTGTTCGTAATCAATGCAATCTTCCGGGGCGCCGGCGATGCGGCGATCGCCATGCGCGTGCTGTGGTTCGGGAACGCGATCAACATCGTGCTCGGTCCAATGCTCATCTTCGGCGTCGGGCCATTTCCTCAGTTGGGGGTGACCGGGGCGGCCGTGGCGACCACCATCGGCCGTGGGTTGGCCGTCGGCGTCCAGATCCTGGCGTTGAGCCGGGGGCGCAGCCGGATCAAGCTGCCGATTCGGGCAATCAAACTCCACCTGCAGACCATGCTGACCCTGCTGCGATTGTCGGGGCCCGCGTCGTTTCAGGTCATGGTGGGCATGGCGAGCTACGTGGGGCTGGTACGGATCATCGCCTCGTTCGGCAGCGCGGCGCTGGCCGGCTACACGATTGCGTTCCGGCTGGTCATCTTCGCGCTGCTCCCATCGTGGGGCATCAGTAATGCCGCGGCGACCATGGTCGGGCAGAACCTGGGAGCCCGCAAGCCCGACCGCGCGGAGCGGGCGGTGTGGCAATCCGCCTTCTACAACCTGCTCTTTCTGGGGACGATCGGCGCGGTCTTTCTGCTCTTCGCACCGCAGATCATCGGACTCTTCAGCGGCGATCCGGCCGTGCACCGCTACGGCGTGTGGGGCCTGCGCATCGTCAGCGCGGGATTCCTCTTCTATGCCTACGGCATGGTCCTCACCCAGTCGTTCAACGGCGCCGGCGACACGTGGACCCCGACCGTGATCAACCTGTTTGTTTTCTGGCTGTTCGAGTTGCCGGTTGCGTACGTCCTTGCGACGCACACCAGCCTGGGGCCGCTGGGAGTGTTCACGGCGATGGCCATCTCGTATTCGACCCTGGCGGTAATCAGTGCCGTTGTCTTCAGGCGCGGCAAGTGGAAGCTGAAGACCGTCTAGGCCAAGGGCTTCGCGGGGAGGTGCCGTCGTGGAGTCGTACGATGCAGGGTTTTGCCGATAGAGGAGGAGGGCGAATGTGATGACGGTGAGGGGGTTAGCGATCGTTCCGCTGGACGGCTACGATCCCGAGATCGGCAGCTGGCTGTGGGCGCTGCAGGACGTGCGGCGCCGGTATACCACGCGCCTGGTCAAGGATCTTGACGAGCGCCTGGTCGATTGGGAGGGACCGGATGGGCAGGAAAATGCCATCGGCTCGCTCCTCTACCACATCGCCCTTGTCGAGATGGGCTGGCTGTACGGAGACCTGATGCAGATGCCGGACCTTCCGCCGGTGGTCAAACCAGACTTTCCGTTCCCCAGCAGAGAACCGGACCGCAACCACCTGACCCGCGTGCTCGGCGTTCCGCTCAGCGAGCACATCGCCCGTCTCGACCGCAGCCGCGAGGTCTTCCTCAAGGAGTTCGAGGGGATCTCGCCGGACGATTGGCGGCGCCTGCGCCGCCCGCCAGACTTCGAAGAGGTTAACTACGAGGTCACCCCCGAGTGGGCGGTGTTCCACCTCGTGGAGCATGAGGCCGGGCACGCGTTCCAGATCAGTTCGTTGAAGGCCCGCGGCAACCGGCTCATCGCAGCCGGACAGCTCTGAAAGAGTAATCGGGCCGGATTGGCCGCATCGACCGGCGCTCCACGGTTTCCCTGTCGACGACCACTTGCGCCGGAATACCTGCAATGTTACAATTTTCTGCGTGCCCAATGAGGCTGAAACCGCGCTGGAGCGTCTACGCGGGGCTGAGTTCAAGGCCGTCGGCGCGAACCAGACGGCGCGGGCGGTCGGCAAGGGTCAGGCCCAGGTGGTATTTGTGGCCAAGGACGCCGACCGCCGGGTTATCGACGGCGTGCTGAACGCCGCCAGGGAGCGGGGTCTCGAGGTCATCGAGGTCGACTCCCGCAAGAGTCTCGGCCGGGCATGCGGGATCGCGGTCGGCACCGCCGCCGCAGCCATACTCTCGTCCCAGTAGGACCTGGAAGGACACGGCGCGCCCGCCGCGGGGCGCCTCTTCCTCGCAGAATCGGGGCGGCCACCACAGCGATTGCGGCCCGCCCTTCCGATGCGCCGCAGGGCACCGCACCTCCGGTGCCGCGTATGGCGCAGCGCAACTGAATTACTCGATCAGCAGCGATAACCCGGTCGGTCTGAGGCCGCGGAATCGCGCCATTCCCGAGGCCCGGCGAGGCCGGGTCCTTGGTTGTTCTGTGTCGGAAGAGACGGTTCACAGGGGGTAGGAATGCCGACAGTCTTTCAGTTGGTCCGGCACGGCCGGCGTCCGGTGCGAGGAAAGAGCAAGTCCCGGCACCTGGAGCAGAACCCGCAGCGCCGTGGGGTATGCATTCAAGTGCGCACGATGACGCCCAAGAAGCCGAACTCCGCGCTGCGCAAGATCGCGCGCGTCCGGCTGACCAACGGATATGAGGTCACGGCGTACATCCCGGGGATCGGCCACAACCTGCAGGAGCACTCCGTGGTGTTGATCCGCGGCGGGCGCGTCCGCGACCTGCCCGGCATCCGCTACCACATCATCCGCGGCGCCATCGACTCCGCGGGCGTGATGGACCGGCGGCGCGGGCGGTCCAAGTACGGGGCCAAGAAACCAAAATAGGACCAAGCACCGATTTCGCGTGGGTAAGCGGGGGTAAGGGATGCCTAGAAAAGGCAGTGTGGCCAAACGAGAGATCGGTCCCGACCCGATCTACAACAACCTCATGGTCCAGCGCCTGATCAACAAGGTGATGATGCGCGGGAAGAAGTCGCTGGCCGAGCACATCGTCTACGGGGCGATGGCGCAGGTGCAGGAGAAGGCGGGGCAGGACCCGGTCAAAGTGCTCGACCGAGCGCTGCACAACATCATGCCGGTGCTGGAAGTGCGGCCCCGCCGCGTCGGCGGCGCCACCTACCAGGTGCCGATCGAGGTACGGCAGGACCGCAAGATGTCGCTGGGCCTGCGGTGGCTGGTCGACTTCTCGCGCCAGCGCAAGGATAAGCGCACCATGGCGGACAAGCTCGCCGCCGAGCTGATGGACGCATCGGGCGGGCAGGGCGGCGCCGTGAAGAAGCGCGAGGACACACACCGCATGGCGGAAGCCAACAAAGCGTTCGCACACTATCGATGGTAACGACGGCAGCCCGGTATCCAGGTAGCCAGGTAGCCAACGCAGGCTACCCGGGTACCCGGCTGCCCGGCTACCAATTCCGGAAAGGGATGAAATGGCGGTAGCGGTGGCAACCACTGTTGCACTCGACAAAATCAGGAACATCGGCATCGTCGCACATATTGACGCCGGGAAGACCACGACCACCGAGCGCATCCTGTTCTACACCGGACGGGTGCACCGGATCGGCGAGGTCGACGAGGGCTCGGCCACCATGGACTGGATGGTCCAGGAGCGCGAGCGCGGGATCACCATTACCTCGGCGGCGACTACCTGTTCATGGCGCGACTGCCGGATCAACATCATCGACACGCCCGGCCACGTCGATTTCACCATGGAGGTGGAACGATCGCTGCGCGTCCTCGACGGCGCCGTGGTCGTGCTCAGCGCGGTGGAGGGCGTCCAGCCCCAGTCCGAGACGGTCTGGCGGCAGGCCGACCGGTATCAGGTTCCCCGCATTCTCTACATTAATAAGATGGATCGCACCGGCGCGGACTTTGTGCGCACGGTGGGCATGGTCCGCGATCGCCTGGGCGCCAACGCGGTACCGGTGCAGCTCCCGGTCGGCGCGGAGGACAATTTCCAGGGCGTCATCGACCTGATCCGCATGAAGTCCGTGCTGTACCTGGACGACCTGGGCACGCGTTCCGACGTGACCGACATCCCCGAGGACATGCGGGAGCTTGCCGAGCAGTGGCGGGAACGGCTGGTGGAAGCCGCCGCCGAGATGGATGACGAGCTCACCCAGAAGTACCTCGAAGGGCACTCCCTGACGGAAGACGAGATCCGCCGTGGGCTGCGCCTGGGCACGCTGACCTATAAGATCGTCCCCGTGCTGGCGGGCAGTTCGTTCCGCAACAAGGGCGTGCAGCCGCTGCTGGATGCTGTTGTGGACTATCTCCCGTCCCCGATGGATGTGCACGGGGTGGAGGGCATCAACCCAGAGACGAACGAGCCGGAGCAGCGCCGGCCTGATCCGGCCGCACCATTCAGCGCCCTGGCGTTCAAGATCGTGACCGATCCATACGTCGGCAAGCTCACGTACTTCCGGGTGTATTCCGGGACGTTGAAGGCCGGCTCGTACGTGTACAATGCGAACAAGCGCAAGAAGGAACGGATTAGCCGCATCCTGCAGATGCACGCAAACCACCGCGAGGATGTCCCGGAAGTGCTCGCCGGCAACGTCGTCGCCGCGGTGGGCTTGAAGGACACCACGACCGGCGACACGCTCTGCGACGAGCGGCATCCCATCCGGTTGGAATCGATGCAGTTCCCCGAGCCCGTCATCTCCGTGGCGGTAGAGCCCAAGACGAAGGCCGACGAGGACAAGCTCGGCATGGCACTGGCGAAGCTGGCGGAAGAAGATCCGACGTTCAAGGTCCGGTTTGACCAGGAGACCGGCCAGACCCTGATCGCCGGGATGGGCGAATTGCACCTGGAGATCATCGTCGACCGCATGCTGCGGGAGTTCAGCGTGCAGGCCAACGTCGGCCGCCCGCAGGTCGCGTACAAAGAGACGATCCGGCAGAAGGCAAAGGCGGAGAGCAAGTACGTGCGCCAGACCGGCGGCCGAGGCCAGTACGGCCACGTCGTGCTGGAGGTCGAGCCCCTGGAGCGGGGCAGCGGGGTCGAGTTCGAGGACGAGATCACCCGCGGCGCGATCCCGCAGGAGTTCATCCCCGCCGTCGAGGCCGGCGTGCGGGAGGCGGCGGAGAGCGGCGTACTGGCCGGCTATCCGGTCGTGGATTTCCGGGCCAGCCTCGTCGATGGATCGTACCACGAGGTGGACAGCTCGGAGATTGCATTCAAGATCGCCGGCTCGATGGCGTTCAAGGAAGCGACGCACCGCGCGAAGCCGGTCCTGCTGGAACCGATGATGAAGGTCGAGGTGCTGACCCCCGAGCAGTACATGGGGGACGTGATCGGCGACCTCACCTCGCGGCGCGGCCGGATCGAAGGCATGGAGCAGCAGGGCGCCATCCGGGTCATCCGCGTGCTGGTGCCGCTGGCGGAGATGTTCGGCTACGCGACGGCGCTGCGCTCGGCTACTCAGGGCCGCGCCACCCACACCATGGAACCATCGCATTATGAAGAAGTGCCGGTGAACATCGCCGAGGAGATCCGTACCAAGGCCGGAGTTGGAGAAAAGGCCTAAGATGCGAACGGCGAACACGCGAACAGGCGAACAACACGCAAACGTCGGTCAGGGGGATAAGAATGGCCAAACAGAAATTTGAGCGCACCAAGCCGCACGTGAACGTCGGCACGATCGGGCACGTGGATCACGGCAAGACGACGCTGACGGCGGCGATCACGCAGACGCTGGCGGGGATCGGGCTGACGAAGCCCTACGGGTT
>DASXUC010000150.1:0-40044 GCA_036505015.1 bacterium
GATGACCTCCGCCGGCTGCCCTACGCCATCGATCTCAGCCGCCAGACCCGGCGTGTGATGGTGCAGAGTCTGACGTTTGCCTCGCTGGTGATCATCACGCTGATCGGACTGGCGCTCGGGCTGGGGCTGCGGCTGGCATTCGGCGTTGTCGGCCACGAAGGCAGCACGGTCATCGTTGTGCTGAACGGGTTGCGCCTGCTGGGATGGCGTCCGCGCGCAGGATTGAATGGACTCGGAGCAGGAGCCGTCGATGCCGCAGACTCCGCACATTGAGCGTCACTTCACCGCCGGCGACACGGTCCGCGATATCGTCATCGGCATGGCCGACGGGCTGACCGTACCTTTTGCGCTTGCCGCAGGGCTCTCCGGCGCCGCGCAGTCCACCGCCGTGATCGTGACCGCCGGCTTAGCCGAAATCGCCGCGGGATCGATCGCGATGGGTTTGGGCGGGTACCTTGCCGGGCGCAGCGACGCCGAGCACTATGCCAGCGAGCGGGCCCGTGAGGCGCGTGAGGTCGTGGAGAAAGCGGAGGCGGAGACCCAGGAAGTGAGCAGCGTGTTCGAGTCCTACGGGTTATCGACCGCCCAGATCACGCCGATTCTCGACGCCCTGCAGCGGCAGCCCGAGGCGTGGATCGACTTCATGATGCGGTTTGAGCTGGGGCTGGAGCGTCCGGACCCCCGCCGCGCCTACCGCAGTGCGCTGACGATCGGGGCGGCCTATGTCGTGGGCGGGATCATCCCGCTGGCACCCTACCTGTTGTCGGCCACCACGGGCTCGGCGCTGACGGCGTCGGTCAGCGTGACGGCCGTGGCGCTGCTCCTGTTCGGCGCGGTGAAGGCCCGCTTCACGGGCACGGCGCCGCTGCGGGGAGCGCTGCAGACGGTGCTCGTCGGCGGGCTCGCCGCCGCGGCCGCGTTTCTCCTGGCGCGTCTCCTCGGCTGAGTGCAGCGCTCTTCCTCGCCGTTCTGGTCCACACCCGCCGGCGTCGTGCTGGCGGAACTGGAGTCCACGCCGCAGGGTTTGACCCAACCGCAGGCCGCCGCGCGCCTTCGAGTGTACGGGCCCAACCGAATCCGGCAGGCCCACCGGTTCGACGCCTGGGCCCTCCTGCTCAACCAGTTCAAGAGCCCCATCATCCTGCTGCTGATCTTTGCCGCCGGCCTGTCGATGTTTCTGGGCGAGGTGACCAACAGCATCATCATTTTCGTCATCGTGGCCGCAAGCAGTCTGCTCCAGTTCTGGCAGGAGTACAGCGCCGCGAACGCGGTGCAGCGGCTGCTGCGGCTGATCGCCGTCAAGGTAACGCTGCTCCGGGACGGCGAACCGGTCGACATCCCCATGGATGAAGTGGTGCCCGGCGATGTCGTTGTCCTGAACGCCGGTGACAGCGTTCCCGGGGACTGCATCCTGCTCGAATCCACCGATCTCTCCGTTGATGAGGCGACGCTAACCGGTGAGACCTACCCGGTGCCCAAAGCACCCGGGGCGGTGCCCGCGGACACGCCCCTGCTGGCCCGGAGCAGCGCCTTGTTCATGGGGACGCACGTCGTGAGCGGAACGGGAACGGCACTCGTCGTGCGGACCGGCTTTCAGACCGAGTTCGGGCAGATCGCCAGCCGTCTCGAGGTCCGGCAGCCCGAGACCGCGTTCCAGCAGGGGATTCGCCGCTTCGGGGCGCTGCTCATGGAATTCACGCTCATCCTGGTGCTCGCAATCTTCGCCGTGAACGCATACGCGCGGCGACCGGTGCTCGACTCGTTTCTCTTCGCCCTGGCACTGGCGGTCGGGCTGACCCCGCAGCTGCTGCCCGCGATCGTAAGCATCACCCTGGCGCGTGGGGCACGGCGCATGGCGGAGCAGCGGGTCATCGTGAAGCGGTTGGAGGCGATGGAGAACTTTGGAGGGATGGATGTCCTGTGCTGCGACAAGACCGGGACGCTGACGCAGGGCACGGTCAGGGTGCGGGCGATCGTCGGTGTGGACGGAAATGAGAGTCCGAAGGCACTGCGCTATGCCGTTTTGAACGCCACCATGCAATCCGGCTACACCAATCCACTCGATGACGCCATCAGGACCTTCCGCCCCGCCCAGGGAGAGAGCTTCGAGAAACTCGACGAGGTGCCGTACGATTTTGGCCGCAAGCGGCTGAGCGTGCTGGTGCAGACCGACGCCGGGCGGGTGCTCATCACGAAAGGTGCCGTCGCGACTGTGGTGGCGGTCTGCCGGTGGGCGGAGACCGCCTCAGGTGGACGGGTTGCGATCGAGGAAGCCCGTCCGCAGATCGAGCGCCTGCAGGCGGAGAGCAGTGCGCAGGGGCTCCGCACGCTCGCCGTTGGCTATCGGTCGATGGACAGCGCGAACGCCACCCGCGACGACGAGATGGACCTCACGTTTCTCGGGCTGGTGGTGCTGCACGATCCTCTGAAGCCTGGGATCGTCCAGACGCTACAGGACCTCCGGGCTGCCGGCGTGGCGCTCAAAGTCATCACCGGCGACACTGCGCTGGTCGCCGCGTTCGTGTCGGCACAAGCGGGGCTTCCCACCGCCGCGATCATGTCCGGCCGGGATCTCAGCAACACCAGCGACCGGGCGTTGCTGCGGCAGGCCGAGACCGTCTCGGTGTTCGCGGAGGTGGAGCCCAACCAGAAGGAACGAATTATCCGCGCGCTGCGGGCGGCGGGCCACGTGGTGGGCTACATCGGGGACGGCATCAACGACGCCTCGGCGCTCCACGCCGCTGACGTGGGGATCTCCGTGGCAGGAGCCGCCGACGTGGCCAAAGAGGCGGCCGACATCGTGTTGTTGGACAAAGACCTGCACGTGCTGACGCAGGGCGTGCGCGAGGGACGGAAGACCTTCGCGAATACCCTAAAGTACGTCATGATCACCGCCAGCGCCAACCTCGGGAACATGTTCAGCATGGCCGGCGTCTCCCTGTTCCTGCCGTTTCTGCCCCTCCTTCCCCACCAGATTCTGCTCACCAACTTCCTGACCGACCTCCCGGCGATGGCCATCGCCACCGACAGCGTGGATGCCGAGAGCGTGCAGCGGCCGTCGCGCTGGAACGTGCCGTTCATCCGGAATTTTATGCTCGTCTTCGGACTGCAGAGTTCAGTGTTCGACGTCCTGACGTTTGGTGTCTTGCTGCTGGTCCTGCGCGCGGGGCCCGCTGAGTTTCGCACCGGCTGGTTTATGGAGTCGGTCATCTCCGAAGTGATGATTCTGCTGGTGATCCGCACCCGGCGGTTCTTTCTGCGGAGCCGCCCGGGCCGTTACCTCGAGATAGGGGCCTTGGTCGTGATCGCGGCTACCCTGCTGCTCCCGTTCACTCCGTTGACCGCGCTGCTGGGGTTCCAGCCGGTGCCCGCGCTGTTCTTGGCCACCCTGGGGGCGATCCTCGCCGCCTACGTCGGTACGGCCGAGCTCGTCAAACGGGCGTTCTACCGGTTTCCCCTGCACCGGTCAGTCGGCGGCCCGAGCCCAAAATCCGATGGAGAGCGGATGCCCCGGCCGTCCGGGCCTGGATAAAGTGGACTCAACCGACCGGAAGCGGGCGGCTGAGGGAGGAAGAGTTCCATGATCGCGCAGGCCCGGTGGGTGGCACCCATGCAGTTCAACGGCGAGACCGACGGCGGGCGGATCGTGATGGATACGCGGCCGGATCACGCGGGCAGGGGGGTCGGCCCCACGCCGATGGAGACGGTCCTCCTTGCCCTGCTGGGCTGCACCGGGATGGACGTTGCCGGGGTCCTGCGCAAGATGCGGGCGCCGCTGGAAGGCTTGGTCGTCTCGGCCGTGGCCGAGCGGGCCACCGAGCACCCCAAAGTCTTCACCCGCATCCACCTGGTCTACGGCGCGTGGGGGAAGGGTCTGACTGAATCGCAGGTCCAACGGGCGGTGGCCCTGTCGCGCGACACGTACTGTTCCGTGTCCGCGATGCTGCAGTCCACCGCCGCGATTTCGTCTGAAGTCGTGGTGACCGAACGGGCGCCGGCCGAAGACCGCCTCGTCGCACTGTCGGCATCGGCATAGGGCAGATCGAAGCGGCTGGGAGGAGACAGATCATGGACGTCAACCTCGGGTCCGCGGATCGCATGACCAGAATGTTCCTCGGTGCCGTGCTGGTGTATGCGGCGCTTGTGCTGTCACAGACGTGGGGCGTTCTGCTGTGGGCCATCGCCGGCATCGCCCTGGTGACCGGCGCGACCGGACGGTGCCTGATCTACAGCCTGCTTGGGTTGGACACCGCCCACCGCCCGGCCCGGACCGCGCCGGCCCAGAGGACGTTTGGACGCACGGAGACCCCGCAGTCGCCCGACGAATTAGTCGGCGCCGTCAGAGGGGTGATGCGCAAAGGTGGGGTGCGCCGCCTGACCGTGCGGCAGGGAGACTGGACCCTGATCGACCTGCCGCTCACGGCGACGCCGTCGGGGATCTTGGAAGTCCCGCTGCTCGAGTTCATCCGGGCGCGCGCCGAGGTCTCCGGCTACCACAAACTGACAGTGCGGCACTAGCGGGCACGCCGCCCGCGGGCGGGCGGCGGCAGCGTGCGGGCTCGTCCCGGTGGGGCGGGCCCGATCCGTTTCGAAGTTCCGGTCGCGGCTGAGCGCAAATCGGGTTGGTGCCCGATGGGGTCGCAGGGGCAGCTTCTGTATCGTGAAGCCAGAAATACTCGGGAGGGAAGGCAATGCTGATCAAAGACCGCATGGTCTCGCCCGTCCTTACCGTTGACCCGAAGACGTCGGTTCATGATGCGCTGGCCATGATGAGGGCCCGCCGGATCCGCCGGCTGCCCGTGCTCCAGCGGGGCCGGTTGGTCGGCATCGTGACCTGGACGGATGTGATGCGCGCCTCACCGTCGCACGCGACGTCGCTGGCGGCGTGGGAGATCCCGAAGCTGCTGATGCAGGAACAGGTCGCCGACATTATGACGCGTGAACTCATCACGCTGGCGCCCACGGCTACGATCGAGCATGCTGCGGTCCTGATGCGCCGGCACAAGATCGGCGGGCTGCCGGTCACAGAGAACGCCAAGCTCGTCGGCATCATCACCGAGTCCGACGTGTTCGACGCGTTCATCGACCTGATGGGGTTGCGCCGCGGCGGCGCCCGGCTGACGATCGATCTACCCGATCGGGTCGGCGCGCTCGATGACGTCGTCCACACGATGCACGAGTGCAACGTGCTGATCCGGAGCCTGGCCGCGTACCCGGTCGACGGGACCACCCAGATGGTGGTGCGGGTCGACACCCCGTATCCACTTCACGTGGTGCAGACCCTGATCGAGCGGGGCATCAACGTGATCCATCTGGCACCGCTGCCGGTGGAACCCTCCCAGGAACAGGCAAGCTGAAGGCGTGCGCGGGCAGGGGCAGATGGCACGGCGGCTGATCACCATCGACGGCAATGAGGCAGCCGCCTCGGTCGCCTATCGGGCGAGCGAGGTGATTGCCATCTATCCCATCACGCCGTCGTCGACGATGGGCGAACTCGCCGACGAATGGTCGGCCAAACGCCGCCCCAACCTCTGGGGCGTCGTGCCGCAGGTCGTCGAGATGCAGTCGGAAGGCGGGGCCGCCGGGGCGGTGCACGGGGCGCTGCAGGCCGGCGCGCTGACCACGACCTTCACGGCCAGCCAGGGGCTGCTGTTGATGATCCCCAACCTCTACAAGATCGCGGGGGAGCTGACGTCCTTCGCCATGCACGTCAGCGCGCGGACCCTGGCGACCCACGCGCTTTCGATCTTCGGCGACCACTCCGACGTGATGGCCGCCCGGCAGACGGGGTTCGCCCTGCTGGCCAGCGGCTCGGTCCAGGAGGCGCACGATCTGGCGGCCGTTGCCCACACGGTGACGCTGCTGGCGCGGGTGCCGTTCCTGCATTTCTTCGACGGCTTCCGTACCAGCCACGAGATCTCGAAGATCGAGGAACTCACCGACGACGATCTGCGGGCGATGCTCTCCGATGCTCTGGTGCGGGCGCACCGTGAGCGGGCGCTGTCGCCGGACCGCCCGGTAATCCGCGGCACGGCGCAGAATCCCGACGCCTTCTTCCAGGCCCGCGAGGCCAGCAATCCCTACTACCTGGCCGTGCCGTACCTGACGCAGCAGGTGATGGACCGGTTCGCGTCCCTCGTCGGGCGGCAGTACCATCTGTTCGAGTACACCGGTCATCCCGACGCGGAGCGGGTGATCGTGATGATGGGCTCAGGGGCGCAGACCGCCGAGGAGACCGCCCGGTGGCTGCTCGCACGCGGCGAGCGCGTGGGCGTGCTCACCGTCCGCCTGTACCGGCCGTTCTCCATGAGCGATTTCATCGCCGCACTGCCGAATTCAGTGCGGGCTGTCGCCGTGCTCGATCGGACGAAGGAGCCCGGGGCGTTGGGCGAGCCCCTGTACCTGGATGTGATGACCGCGTTGGGCGAGACGATGAGCAACGGCACCGCGCTGCCGCAGATGCCGCGGGTCATCGGGGGTCGGTACGGTCTGTCCAGCAAGGAGTTTACCCCGGCGATGGTCGCCGCCGTGTTCGCCGAACTGGCGAAGCCGCACCCAAAGAACCACTTCACGGTGGGGATCACCGATGACGTCACCGGCACCTCGCTGGACGTCGACCGGGAGTTCTCCCTCGAAGCGGAGGATGTGACCCGCTGCGTATTCTATGGACTCGGGGCCGATGGCACGGTGGGCGCGAACAAGAACTCCATCAAGATCATCGGCGAGGAGACCCCCAATTACGCCCAGGGCTACTTCGTGTACGACTCCAAGAAGTCAGGACAGGTGACCATCTCGCACCTGCGCTTCGGGCCGCGCCCGATCCGCTCGCCCTACCTGATCTCCCGGGCGAATCTTGTCGCCTGCCACCAGTATGGATTCATGGACCGCTACCACGTGCTGGAATCCGCCGCCCCCGGCGCGGTGTTCCTGCTGAACGCGCCGTTCGGCCCCGCCGACGTGTTCGACCGGCTGGCCTTTGAGGTCCAGGACGAGATCATCACCAAGCGGCTGCGCATGTACGTCATCGACGCGGCCGCGGTGGCCAAGCAGGCCGGCATGGGTGGTCGGATCAACTCCATCATGCAGACGGCGTTCTTTGCAATCTCCGGGGTGCTTCCCCGCGACGAGGCCATTGCCAAGATCAAGGCGGCGATCCGCAAGACGTACGGCCGCAAAGGGGACGAGGTCGTCCGCGCCAACTTCGAGGCGGTTGACGCGACGCTGGCCAACCTGTCCGAAGTGCCGATTCCGCCGGCTCCCACCGCGCCGCGGCGGCTGCCGCCGGTCGTCGGGCCGCAGGCACCGGACTTCGTCCAGCGCGTGACGGCGGTGATGCTGGCCCGGCAGGGCGACCTGCTGCCGGTCAGTGCCTTTCCACCCGACGGTACGTGGCCGGCCGGGACGAGCCAGTGGGAGAAGCGGAACATCGCCGATCAGATTCCGGTGTGGGACCCCGTGATCTGCATCCAGTGCAACAAGTGCGCGCTGACCTGTCCGCACGCCGCGATCCGGGCGAAGGTTGCTGATCCGGCGCTGCTGGAGGGGGCGCCGCCGGCGCTGAAGGCGGTGCCGTACCGCGGGCCGGAATTCAAGGGCATGCAGTACCTCCTGCAGGTGGCGCCCGAGGACTGCACCGGCTGCAACCTCTGCGTCGAAGTCTGCCCGGTGACCGACAAGCAGAACCCGGCCCACAAAGCCATCGACATGGTGCCGCAGCCGCCGCTGCGCGAGCAGGAACGTGAAAACTTCGCGTTCTTCATGACCCTGCCCGATCCCGACCGGACGAAGGTCCGCACGGACGTCAAAGGCACACAGTTCCTGCGTCCGCTGTTCGAGTTCTCCGGTGCGTGCGCCGGCTGCGGGGAGACCCCGTACCTCAAGTTGCTCACGCAGCTGTACGGCGACCGGCTGCTCTTTGCCAACGCCACGGGGTGCTCGTCTATCTACGGCGCCAACCTGCCGACGTCACCCTATACGATCGACGCCTGCGGTCGCGGTCCGGCCTGGTCGAACTCGTTGTTCGAAGATAACGCCGAGTTCGGGTTTGGCTTCCGGTTGGCCGTCGACGTTCAGACGGCGCAGGCACAAGACCTGCTGCGGAGGCTGTCCGGTCGCATCGGCGACGAATTGACCGGAGCGATCTCGTCGGCCGATCAATCCACCGAGGCCGGCATCGCCGCCCAGCGGGAACGCGTGCAGCTCCTCCGCGGCCGGCTGGCTGCCATCAAGGAGATCGAGGCGCGGCGGTTGGAGATCCTCGTCGATTTCCTGGTGCGAAAGAGCGTGTGGATCGTCGGCGGCGACGGCTGGGCGTACGACATCGGCTATGGCGGATTGGATCATGTCGTCGCGATGGGCCGGGACGTCAATATCCTGGTACTGGACACTGAAGTGTACTCCAACACGGGCGGGCAGCAATCAAAGGCCACCCCCCTGGGGGCCGCGGCCAAATTCGCCACGGCGGGCAAGGCCATCCCCAAGAAGGATCTCGGTCTGCTGGCAATGGCGTACGGCACCGCGTACGTGGCGCGTGTGGCCTGCGGGGCCAAAGACAGCCAGACGGTGCAGGCGTTCCGGGAAGCGGACAACTTCCCCGGCACATCCCTGATCATCGCCTATGGCCCGTGCATCGAACATGGGTATGACCTGCGACTGGGGGCCGAGCACGAGAAGTTGGCGGTGGACTCCGGTTATTGGCCGTTGTACCGGTACGATCCCGGCCGCGCCGAGCGGGGGCTCCCGGCGCTGCAGCTGGATTCGCCCGCGCCGAAGCTCGACGTGGCGGAGTTCATGGCCAAGGAGATGCGCTTCCGGATGGTGGAGAGCGCCGATCCGGAACGGGCGCGGGCGCTGCTGGCGGCGGCGCGTCGAGAGATTGCCCGACGCGACGCGGTGTACCGGCAGCTCGCTGAGACACCCCTCACACCGGCCGTGCCGCAGCCGGCAGTGGCCGGCGCAAGCAGAGCAGAATAACCACTGGTCGTGGTCGAGTTTCACGGGTGGCCTGAATCCCCGGCCGCGCTGGAAGCGCTGCAGTCCGTACTCGGCGCGGCTACCCCCGAGCCCTGGCAGCCGCCTGGGGGCGGGTGGTCCGCCGCCGGCTGTTTCGTGTGCTTCGCAAGAGGAACGTCAGGGCAGGGTTCTGCCGGCGATCCGGGCTGGGCGGCCGCCGCGCTGCTGCGCGCCGATGGAAGCCGTTCGGTTGCCGTCGTCCGCGCGCCGACAGGGTATGGCTACGTCCCGGGACTGCTGGCGCTGCGAGAAGGCCCGCTGTTGGAAGCAGCCGTCCGCGGTCTTCCCGAAATGCCGGACCTGTTGATCGTCGATGGCACCGGCCGCGATCATCCGCGGCGGGCCGGACTGGCCTTGCACCTGGGTGCGGTGCTGGACCTCCCGTCTGTCGGCGTCACCCATAGACCGCTGCGTGCGACAGGCCCGATGCCTCCGGGTGAACAGGGTGCCATCAGTCCATTGCAGCTCGACGGCGAACTGGTCGGCTATTGGGTCCGGACGCGCACCGGGGTCAGACCCCTGGCCGCGCACGCGGCATGGCGAACCGGCCCCGAGGTCGCGGCGTTCGTCGTGTTGGCGCTGTGCCGAGGGCAACGCGCTCCGGAACCACTTCGTCTCGCCCGCCGCGCGGCGCGCGAAGCCAGGGCGGATGACGCACGTCGCTGAGGTGGCCTAGCGCAGCATGAGGAAGGCCTTGCGCGCCTTGCGCAGGGCCGTGCCCGCCCGGCTGTCCCCTCGTAGTTCCATCCGCAGGCACTGCTCCATGCCGGCCGAGACGATGTCGACCGCCGCCCGGTCCAGCGCGCCCCGGACCGCCGCAAGCTGCTGGACGATATCGATGCACTCTTTCCGGGCGGCCACCATGGTGTGCAGGCCGCCGACCTGACCTTCGATCCGCCGTAGCCTGGCCATCACCGCTTTCATCGTCGATTCCGGGAGCCGTACCGCCACCGCCATGGTTCTCACCCGCCGCAGAGGTTTATTTGGCCCTCATACTCCCCCGAGTATGTGACACAGGGAGGCCAGCCGCGTATCCGGTGCCGACCCGATAGGAGATCAGCGATGGGTCTGATTGTTCAGGAGGGCGCGGGCGTTACGCTGGTCGTGGGATACTCCCCGGAGTATCACGATCAAGGAGGAACGGCGATGTCGGAACGGCTCTCGATGGTGGTGTTCTCGGGCACGGTGGACAAGCTCTTCCCAGTGGCGATCCTGGCCTCCGGCGCGGTGGCGATGGAACAGGAGGTCAACATCTTCCTGACGTTCTGGGGGCTGGATGCCTTCCGTAAGGGGGAGCCTCAGCAGAACATGCGGATGAGCAAGGACTTCGAGGACAAAGGCCGGGCCGTGATGGCGATGATGCAGCAGAAAAAGGTGCCGTCCTGGTATCAAACGCTGAAGACGGCCAAGGAGCTCGGTAATGGCAACGTGCGCATCCACGCCTGTGCGATGACGATGGACCTGATGGGGATGAGCAAGGACGATCTGGATCCCATCGTGGACGACGTCGTCGGCGTCGGTGAGTTCGTCGAGGAAGCGCAGAAAGGCAACGTCACGCTGTTCATCTAGGAGGAGGCGAGCATGGCCGTGGAGCTGAAGGAGACACAGGTCGACCGCACGATCGATGCGCGGGGCAGCTACTGCCCGGGGCCGCTGATGGAGCTGATCCGCGCGATCCGTGAGGCACGCGTCGGTGAGGTCGTCGAGGTACTGTCCAGTGATTCGGGCAGCAAGCGCGACATCCCCAAATGGTGCGTGAAGGCCGGCCACCAGTTCGTGGGGATCATCGACGACGCGGGATTCGCCCGCCTGGTCGTGCGGAAGGCGCGGTAGGGCGATGGAACCACATGTCGTGGTGGTCGGCGGAGGCACCGGCGGGACCGTTGTCGCCAACCTGGTCGCGCGGCGGCGGCCGGGCGCACGGGTCACCGTGATCTCGAAGGACAACTGGCACCTCTACCAGCCCGGCCTGCTCTACGTGCCGTTCGGGTGGGTGGAACCGGTCCAGCTGGTGCGCCCGCAGCGGTCGGTCCTGGACCGCCGCGTCACGTTCGTACAAGACACCGTGCAGGCCATCGATCCCGCGATCCGGACGCTGCGGACCGGGAGCGGGGAGATGACCGCCGACGTGGTGGTGCTGGCCACCGGTTCCCGGCTGGTGCCCGACGAGGTCCCGGGGCTGGTCGATGCGCACCACTTCTACACGCCGACCGCCGCGCTGCGGTTGCGGCAGGCGCTGGCGGAGTTCCGCGGCGGCCACATCGTCGTCGGGGTCGCGGGCGTGCCGTACAAGTGCCCGCCCGCACCGCTGGAGTTCGCCCTGCTGCTGGAATGGGAGCTCCGCCGACGGGGATTGCGTGAGAAGACCAGCATCACGTATGTCTCGCCGCTGCCGCGCGCGTTCCCGATTGAGTCCGTCGCCGACGTGATCGAGCCGGTGATGTCACGCCGCGGCATCGAGCTCGTGCCGTTCTTCAACGTGGAAGAAGTCGACCCGGCGCGACGCATCGTGCGATCGTTGGAGGGCGACGAGCTCAACTACGACCTGCTGATGTTGATCCCGCCGCACCGCGGGACGGCGCCGGTCGTCGCCGACGGGATCGCCGATCGCGGCGACTGGATCCACACCGACCGCGAGACCCTGCAGGTCAAGGGTTATGAGGGCGTGTTCGCGATCGGGGACACGACCGACATCCCGGTGAGCAAGAGCGGCTCAGCGGCGCACTTCGAGGCGCACGTGCTGGCGGACCGGATCGCCGGCACGGACGGGGTCTCACGGGATACCGTGCCGCGCTACACCGGCAAGGTGATGTGCTTCCTCGAGAGCGGCGAAAGCCGGGCGACGCTACTCTCCTTCGACTACAATCATCCGCCGCATCCGGCCGCACCGAACTTCGCGGCGTTTGCCATGAAGCGGCTGTTCAACCGCGCCTACTGGCAGCTGGTGCCCAGCGGGCGGGTCTGAGACAGATCAGGAGGCGAGGTCAGAGGTTGGCGATTGTGTGAGTTGAGAACGTCGTGATGAGAGAGACGTCGGGCGAAAGGAGTACGACGATGGGAACGTGGGGACCGTTTGATCTGGGAGGGAAGAACGCGATCGTCACCGGCGGCGCGATGGGCATCGGATTCGGCATCGTGAAGCGGTTCGTGGAAGGCGGCGCGAACGTGCTGATTGCCGACCTCGACGAGGAGACCGCCGAGAAGGCCGCTGCCACGCTGAGCGGCGGTCCCGGTAGAGTCATCTCGATGCGGGCCGACATGGCCGACACAGACACCGGGGGGCGGATCGTCAACCGATGCATCGAGGAGTTTGGTTCCGTCGAGGTGCTGGTGAACAATGCCGGGATCTACCCGGTAGTGCCCATGCTGCAGATGACGCCGGAGTTGTTCGACAAGGTCTACGCGATCAACCTGAAGGGGCTGGCGTTTGCGACCAAGGCCGCGGCGGCCCAGATGATCCGCCAGGGCCGGGGCGGCAAGATCATCAACATCGCATCGGTCGACGCCTTTCGGCCGTCCATGGTCGGCCTGGCCGCGTACGACGCCAGCAAGGGCGGTGTCGTGATGTTCACCAAGAACCTGGCCCTTGAGCTGGCGCCGCACAAGATCAACATTAACGCCATCGCCCCGGGGGGCATCACCACCGAAGGAACCACCCGATTAGCGGGCGACCGGCCGCTGACCGCCGAGCAACAGAAGCAGATGACGGAAGCGGCGCTGGCGCACATGCCGATGGGTATGGGAACTCCGGACGACATCGCGAAGGTGGCGGTGTTTCTGGCGTCGTCGGCGGCGGACTACATGACCGGTACCACCGTGGTCGTTGACGGCGGATTTCTGTTGACGTAGCCTCAGCGAAATGGGACTGCGTTCGCCACAAAGTACCTCGCCAGGCATTTCCCGGGACGGCGCCGGATGAGGGTTCGACCGCGGCGGCAGGCCAGCCGGACTGCCCAGTGTCAATGCCTACGCCGGGCAGGTCTGGTACCACACTTGCACCGCGTGTTCGTGCAGGAAAAGGAGTTCTAGAGGAGGGTTCAGATGAGTTCTCGCGACTGGACGATTGTGCTGATCGTCATCGTGGGGGCCGTCGTGCTGTTGCCCCTGTTGGGCATGGCGTTTGGCGGCTTCGGCATGATGGGCCCGGGCATGATGGGCGGATGGTACGGCGGCGGGTTCCGGTGGGGAGGGGTGTTGATCTTCGCGCTCATCGTCGTGGGCGTGGTGCTCCTTGCCCGGGGATTGATCGGCCGAGGGGGCTCTGCCGATGGGGCGATGGAGATCCTGAAGCGGCGGCTGGCCAGCGGGGAGATTACCAAAGAACAGTTTGAAGAACTGAAGAAGGTGTTGGCCTAAGGTGATTCCGCGGGCGGAGGCGGGTACCCCGACAGTCGCGCCAGTTCGCCGAGACTGACGACCCCTTCAAGCCGCTGCCCGGCGATTTCCCACGTCGGGAAGCCTTTGACTTGCTTCGCCGCGCACAGTTGGGGATCGGCGCGCGTGCCCCGCGGATCGCACTCCACGTATGGCAAATACTTGGCCGCGGGACCGAACATGGCTTTCTGGTCGGCGCAATGGGGGCACCAGTATGCCCCGTAGAACACAGCGCCGCTGGCGGCGAGGTGCTTGGCCAGCCCTTCGGCATACACAGCGCCCGCGATCGGAGGGGCTGATACGGCATACCCACCGAGCAGCAACGCAATGCTCACCGCCGCCGCCAGCGTTCCCCAGGCCCACGTGATCCCGGGCGCGCGGGCGGGCCTGCGGAACAACAGGCGCAGCGCGATGCCCAGGGTCAACAGCGCCGATAGCACACACAGGCTGCATGTGGCGCGGATCACGGCTTCCTGCGTGACCGTGAAGACCAGGGACGCGGCCAGCCCGGCCAGTGCCACCGGAACAGCAACCGCCCAGCGCCGCACGGGTTCCATCGTACGTGCGCCCAGAACCAGCATCACCACGTAATAACCCAGGCCGAACGCTGCGACCGGGATGCCAAACACCGCGGCGTAGCGACTGGACTGGATGATGTCACACCCGGAGCCCAACGGGCAGTACGTAGGCGCATGCGCCGCGCGAACAACCAGCAGATAGACGCTGAGGACAACCCCTGCCGCGCCGAGTGCGACAAGCCACCAGTCGCGGATTCGGGGAGCCTCGTGCGCCCCCTTGTGCCGCTCCGAGGGCCGAGCAGGTCGACGGTGTTGGGAAGGTGTTTTCGCCATCGGGTGACTAGGCCCCCTCGGTCTCACGGATCATCATGTGGTAGGTCATTCGTTCGCCATGCGTAGCCACTCCTTTTGGCGCCGCCCCACCGCCGCACTGTCTTCATTGTAGGAACCGTTGGGGGCCGGCTGGAATCGAGCCCTTGCCCGATTGACCCAGCGAATCGAAATCGGGTCCACAGCGGATTCCCGGCCACCGGCTGCCGGCGTACACTCCTGAGTAAGCCGCAGGGGGGGTGGGGGGAATGGCGCGGATTTCCGTTCAGGACGTCACCACCAGCAACCTCGATGATCTGTGCTGGCTCTGTGTGCCGCCCACCAGGCGCACCGACCCCGCCTTCGCCGAGGGGGTTGCCGAGAAGCGTCTGTGGGCGTTTCGGATGCTTGACCGCTGGGGGAGTGTGGCCAAGATTGCCTATCACGGCGGTAAACCCGCCGGGCAAATCCAGTTTCGCCCCGTCTCCCAGCACCGCGTCGTCTCGATCGACTGCATCTTTGTGCCGGAGATCTCCCACTGGCGCCGCGGGATCGGTACTGTGCTGCTCGCCAGCCTGGTAGAAGAGATGCGCCAGCCCCAGCGCTGGTTCGGCGGCGAAAGTGCAATCGCCCTGGTCACGAAGACTTTTCCGGGCCAAAAGCCGGGTCAGTTCGCCGCTGCGGCGTTCTTCCGCGCCAAGGGATTTCAACAGGTCGGCCGCGACCCGCACCTGCTGTATTTGCCGCTCTCCCAGACGCGGCCGCTGCTGCCCTCGACCGGCTGGCAGTCCGGCGAAGACCTGCTCTGGCCCTCGCAGTACACCCACTACGTGGCACAGGAGGAGGATCGCCGCCAGGCCGTCATCATCCACGGCCCGTCGTTCTGTCCATTTTCGTTCTTCCTCCTCATGCAGGCCGAAGCGCAGGTGCGTGAGATCGCGCCGGACCTTCCGGTGCGATGGATCAATCAATCCGAGCAGCCCGAAGAGGCCGTGAAGCGGGGCGGATACGCCGGCTGCGTGGTCAATGCCACTCCGATCACGGCGTTTGTGTTGGATCGCGAGCGCTTCCGCCAGCAGGTGGAATCAGCGCTGGCCGCCAGAGTCGCCGGCGGATAGTCCAGGGGTGTGCGCCCCGGTATACTAAGGAGTCGGAGCGACCCTATGCCGACGAGCGCACAACTGCAGACCGCGCAGGGAACCGTAGTCTACTTTCCACTTCAGGCCGCGGCCGATCAACTGGCCGTGCCGCTGGACCGGCTGCCGGTCACCATCAAGATTCTTCTCGAAAATGTGCTGCGGCATGTCGGCACCGCGCCGTTCTCGGACCGCGATCTCGACGTGCTGACGGCTTGGGTGCCGGGCACGGCGCACCGCTCGGAGGTTCCCTTCATGCCCGCGCGCGTGCTGCTCCAGGATTTCACGGGTGTCCCCGTGGTGGTCGACCTTGCCGCGATGCGCAGCGCCGTGGAGTCGTTGGGAGGCGACGCGCGGCGGGTGAACCCTGTCGTGCCGGCCGACCTGGTCATCGACCATTCGGTGCAGGTCGACGCGTTCGGCACCACGGGGGCCTTCCAGGTGAACGTCGAGCAGGAGTACAAGCGCAACCGAGAGCGGTACTTGCTGCTGCGCTGGGCGCAGCAGTCGTTCACCAACCTCCGGGTGGTGCCGCCGGGCACGGGGATCGTCCACCAGGTGAATCTGGAGTACCTTGCCACGGTCGTGGCATCGCGTCGGAGCGACCAGGGAACAGTGGTCTTCCCGGACACGCTGGTGGGCACGGATTCGCACACGACGATGATCAACGGACTCGGCGTGCTCGGGTGGGGGGTCGGCGGCATCGAAGCCGAAGCCGTGATGCTCGGCCAGCCGATCTACCTCAGCCTGCCCGAAGTCGTCGGGTTCCATCTCACCGGCGAACTGCCCGACGGCGTCACCGCGACCGACCTGGTTCTCACCGTTACCGAAATCCTCCGCGGAGTCGGTGTAGTCAACAAGTTTGTCGAGTTCTTCGGAGACAGTCTCAAGTACCTGACGCTGCCGGACCGGGCGACGATCGCCAACATGTCGCCGGAGTATGGGGCCACCGCAGCACTGTTTCCCATCGACGAGGCCACGCTGACGTATCTTGCGCTAACCGGCCGCAGTGCAGCACAGATCGCGCTCGTCGAGGCGTATGCCCGCGCGCAGGGACTGTTCCGCCCGCCCGCCGCGCCCGAGCCGGTGTTCGATCAGGTTGTCGAGCTGGATCTGTCGATAATCCGGCCCAGCGTCGCCGGTCCCCGGCGCCCCCAGGACCGCGTGGCCCTGGAGAACGTCAGCGCCAGCTTCCAAGCGTTCACCGAGCAGCTCGCGGTGCTGCGGCAGACGGCCGGCGCCGCTACGGACTCCGGAGGCACCGCCGTCGCCGAGCGTCCCCCGGTGGCGGCGGTTGAGGTCAACGGGCGGTCCGGCGAACTGACCGACGGGTCGGTCGTCATCGCGGCGATTACCAGCTGCACGAACACCTCCAACCCTGAAGTGATGATCGCGGCAGGCTTGGTGGCCAAGAAGGCGGTGGAGCGCGGGCTGCGCGTCAGTCCGACCGTGAAGACCAGTCTCGCCCCGGGGTCCGCCGTCGTCACCGCGTACCTGGCGCGGGCCGGATTGACGCCCTACCTGGAAGCGCTCGGATTCCACCTTGTCGGCTACGGCTGCACGACGTGCATCGGGAACAGCGGGCCGCTGCCGGAACCGGTGGCCGACGCGATCCAGGCCCAGGACCTGATTGTGGCCGCGGTGTTGAGCGGCAACCGGAACTTTGAGGGGCGCATCCATCCGCAGGTCCGCGCGAGTTACCTGGCGTCCCCACCCCTGGTAGTCGCCTATGCGCTCGCGGGAACGGTGAACACCAACCTGTCCACCGATCCGCTCGGTGTCGGAACGGCGGGACAGCCGGTTTTCCTGCGCGATATCTGGCCGTCTGCGGCAGAGATCCATCAGGTCATCGCCGATGCGGTGTCGCCGCAGCTGTTCGCCGAGCGCTATCAGGACGTGTTCACCGGCGATGGGACGTGGCGGACGCTGCCGGTCCCCGCCACTGAGGTCTATGACTGGGACCCGGATTCCACGTACATCAAAGAGCCGCCGTTCTTCGGAGGGGTCACCGCGGCCCCCACGGTTTCGGAGAACATCCACGGCGCGCGGGTGCTGGCGCATCTTGGCGACTCAATCACCACGGATCACATCTCGCCCGCAGGCGCGATCCACAGAGACAGTCCGGCGGGCCGCCACCTGATCGCGCTCGGAGTGTCACCCGCCGAGTTCAATACCTACGGTGCGCGGCGCGGCAACCATGAGGTCATGATGCGGGGGACATTCGCGAACACTCGCCTGCGCAATCTCCTGGCCGGCGTCCGCGAGGGCGGGTGGACGACCCATCTCCCGTCCGGAGACGTGCTGTCCATCTATGACGCCGCGATGCGGTACCAGTCCGAGGGCACACCCCTCATCGTGCTGGCCGGCGCAGAATACGGATCCGGCAGTTCGCGCGACTGGGCGGCGAAAGGACCCGCGCTGCTGGGCGTGCGCGCGGTGATCGCGAAGAGTTTCGAGCGCATCCACCGCAGCAACCTGGTGGGAATGGGCATTCTCCCGCTGCAGTTCCGAGCCGGCGAAGATCCGGAGACACTGGGGCTGGACGGCCGCGAACGCTACGACATCGAGGGAATCAGCGGCGACCTCCACCCGAAGATGACCGTCACCGTCCACGCCACAGGCGATGATGGCCGCACCGTGACGTTCCAAACGACCGCACGGCTCGATACACCCGCGGACGTGGACTACTACCGCCACGGCGGGATCCTCCCGTACGTCGCCCGTCAGCTCGCGGGTTAGTCCTTCCGGCAGACGAGCAATTCGATGGTACCAAACATCGTGCGCCAAGCCGCCGCGGCCTCGGTACGGGGAAACGCGGCGCGGACCATGGCTTCGAACTCGCCATGCAAGTGCGGCAGTGTATTCCGCGGGCCGTCGAGGGGATAGACCAGCGTCGAGATGGCCGCCTGCAGTGCACCGCGCGGCCGGCCGAAATCCGCAATGACCAGGAGACCCCCCGTTCGCAGGACCCGACTGGCTTCCGCCAGCGCGGCGACCTTGTGGCCCGGGCTGAGATGGTGAAACACCAGCGTGGAGTAGATACGGTCGAACGGACCCTGGGTCGGCAGTCTCGCAACATCCGCTTCACGGAAATCGACATCGACCCCGGATTCCCTGGCCAATTCCCGGGCGCGGGCGATCATGGCGGGGTCGGCGTCGAGCGCCTCGACCACCAGGCTGGGATGGCGCCGCTTGACGGCGACTGCCAGGCGCCCGGGGCCGCATCCCAGCTCCAGCACACGCAGACCCGGGCACAGATCCAGGGCGGCGATGACCGCGGCCCGCATCCGTCGCGCAGCCGGCCACCGTTCCATCAAGGGGTCGTAGACGCGCGACAGAGCTTCGAACCGGAGCGCGGGAACGTAGGAGCGGCCGGGCATGACGGGCTAGGCCGTGAGCAGGATAGCGAACCCCAGCGCCAGCGTGAACCCGCCCAGCAGGTAGCGGCTGCCGCTCCGACGGTGAATGGACCAGTGCGCGATGCGGTTGTACGATCGCCGGTTGCCGACCAGCGCGAGCAGAGCGACCAATGGGGCGATGAACATCACGTTGTAGATGAGCAGGTACCCCACGCGCTCCAGGACCGGTGATTTCGAGAGCAGGGCCAGCACGCCGACGTAGATCGCGCCGCTGCAGGGCACTTCACACATCGCGACCAGCGCGCCCGCCGCCAGCGCTCCGCCGGGACCGCTCCACGACAACGCTTTCCGAACGAGACCGTACGCCGCCTTCGGCATCGCCAGTGCCGGCCCGAAGCCGGGGGCCACGGCGTCCTTCAGCGTCCATGCTCCCAGGGCGACCACGGTGATGCCGATGATCCGCACGGCGAGGTGCATCTGCACGAACGGCGCGATCACCCCGATCACCCCGAGCCCCAGCAGCAGGTAGGTGACGAAGATCCCGAGCACGTAGACCCCGCCGATGCGCCAGACCTGAGGGGACGTGTTGCTGATTGCGACCGCGCTCAGCACAACGGCCACGAACGACAGCAAGACGGAGAACGCGCAGGGGTTGACCCCGTCCAGCAGACCGCCGATCAGGACGGCCGGCAGGGTAACGGACGTCATCCGGTGATCTCCAGCTCGCCCTGCATCGACGGCGAGCTGCGGCCGCCGCAGCAGATGTCACAGTAGAAGGCGTAGTGGCCGGGGGCCAGCGGTCCCAGCGTGATCGTTCTCCTGCTCTGCGGCGCGATGCGGACGTCGAGGTGCAGGTCGTCGCTGCCGAACTGGTGCCACCCGCCGCCGTCGGTGTGGAAGGAACTGTCCGGATTGATGATGGTTAGCGTGATCGGTTTGCCGGCGGCCTCGACGATATGCGCCGGCGAAAACCCGCCCATGGTGATGACGACTTCCCGAGATCCGGCGACGGTTTCCGGGGCCGGCCGGCTGCGCAGGATGGGGATCACCGCCAGGGCCACGGCCGCCACCACCAGGGCCGTCAGACCGCTCCAGATCAGCCACCGCGGGGTTGCCGCTTTTCGTCGCTGCCTCGTGCGTCGGGTCATCCTGTCCCACCTCCGTATGTGCTGGCACCGCTCGGCCGCGGACCGAACCCACCGCCGGCCGCGTCCTGCGAGCAGTATAGGCACCGCGGGGCCAGACGCCCCATCAGGCGGAGGAGGGGTTTCGAATCAGACGGTGACCCGATGAAGCAGCATCGGTGCCCGCGTACGCTGAAATCGGGAACATGACGTCGTCACCATCGAGGAGTATGCCGTGAAACAGCTACGTGAGCAGGCCCTGCGCTACCATCGCGTCGGTCGGCCGGGCAAGATCGCGATCTCGATTACCAAGCCCGCGGCCAGCCAGGACGATCTCACCCTGGCCTACAGCCCTGGGGTCGCCGAGCCGGTGCGCGAGATTGCCGCGAATCCGGCCGAGGCCTACACCTACACCGCGAAGGGCAACCTGGTGGCGGTCGTCAGCAACGGAACGGCCGTGCTCGGTCTGGGCAACGTCGGCGCCCTGGCCGGCAAGCCGGTGATGGAGGGCAAGGCGCTGCTGTTCAAGCGGTTCGCCGACGTGGACGCCTTCGACCTGGAAGTCGACACGAAGGACCCCGATGAGATGGTACGGATCGTGACGGCGCTGGAGCCCACCTTCGGAGGGATCAACCTCGAAGACATCGCCGCCCCGGACTGCTTCTACATCGAAGAACAGCTGCGGGCGGCGCTGAACATCCCGGTGTTCCACGACGACCAGCACGGGACCGCAATCATCACCGGCGCGGCGCTGCTCAACGCGCTGGCGGTCGTCGGCAAACGCATCGGTGACGTGCGGGTGGTGATCAGCGGCGCCGGCGCATCGGCCATTGCCAATGCCGCATTCTTCACCCGGTTGGGCATGCCCCCCGAGCACATCACGCTTGTTGACACCAAGGGGGTCGTCTACGCCGGCCGCGTTGACGGCATGAACCCTTACAAGGCGCGGTATGCGATCCGTACTGCCGCCCGCACGCTCGCCGACGCGCTGGCCGGGGCGGACGTGTTCGTCGGCCTCTCTGCCGCCGGGATCGTATCGCCGCAGATGCTGCGCACCATGGCGGCGCGGCCGATCGTCTTCGCGCTGGCCAACCCGGATCCGGAGATCGGGTATGATGAGGCGCTCGCGGCGCGGCCGGATGCGGTGGCGGCGACCGGCCGCTCGGATTATCCCAACCAGGTCAACAACGTGCTGGGGTTCCCGTTCATCTTCCGCGGCGCGCTGGACGTCCAGGCGAAGACCATCAACGACGAGATGAAGGTCGCGGCATCGCGTGCCCTGGCGGCGCTGGCCCGCGAACCGGTCCCCGAATCGGTGCTCAACGCGTACGGGCTGACCGCCCTATCGTTCGGTCCCGGCTACCTCATTCCCACGCCGTTGGATCCGCGCGTCCCCCTGTGGGTCGCCCCCGCCGTCGCGGAAGCGGCGATGCGCAGCGGTGTGGCCCGCGCGGAGACCGATCTGACCGCCTACAAACTGCAGCTGGCCCACCGGCTCCAGCGCAATGTCGCCGCGATCGGCGAGGGAAGAATCAGGCGGAGCGGGAGGCGCAGCGGGCGGCGGGCCGTGGCCAGCTGAGACGATGCGCACATGCTTTTGGGCCGCTTGCCGCGGGCGCATGCGTCTGGCACGATGGAAGGGCGAAGAGGAGGTATGTGCCATGCGTGTGCTGCGGGTCATCGGTCTGGCCGCGGGGGTCGCGGCAACCCTGACTATAGCGTCGATCGTCGCGTATATCGCCTACGTGGTGCGGCTGTGGGGAAAGGCCATGGCCGGTGAGGAGATTCCGCGCCTGACGCCCAACGGTTAACGACACACACTCACTCAACTCACTCGACCTACACAAATCACTCAAGTACTGCGCACAACCGAAATTCGTGGGTAGTGGGTCAGTTTGATCGTCTACCCGCTTTCTTCGGGGCTGGTGGAGGGCCGCTCCGCTCTCGGGGGCGGCTCGCCCGCCGGGCGTAGCGCTCCGGTTCGCCCAGCCACGATCGGCTGGGCTCACCCGGCCCAGAGGCCGGGCTCGCTGCTCCGGCACCCTCCCACACTCCGCATGGGACGTGGCTGCTGGCCGTTACGTGACGGATGCTTCGCGATGGGGGTCCCGCCTCCGCCACGCGGCCGTCGCGCACGGCGGCGACAGCTCGCCGCCAGGTCGCAGCGCGGCCCTCCACCAGTCCCACGGGAGTTGCCTTGGACGCTCCGCATGGACGAGGGGTCATGGCGGCGGGCGAGTGGGGCGGCCACTGAGCGGAGATTGGCGGGCGGCAACCAATTGGCAGGCCGTGAAGAGATCGGACCAATGCAGCCAAGTTGCGGAGAGATCGGTGGAGGGAGTAGTCATCGGGTCGTGTTTGGCAGGCGAGCGCGTCGGGGAGCGTGAGGCCTGCAGATCAATCCGAGCCGCCCGACTCGTAGCGAGGGACCGCCCCCGAGCACACCACCGCCGCAGCGATCAAATTGACCCAGTACTGAAATTCGGGTAGTGGGTCAGTTGTCTAAGTCGGGTGAGTCATGGTTCAATGAGTCCTTTGCGGATCGCGTAGCGGACCAGCTCGGTGCGGTCATGCACGCCCAGCTTCTCGAGGATGTGCGCGCGGTGGGTCTGCACGGTCTTGATGCTGATGTAGAGCTTCGTGGCAATCTCCTGATTCGATGATCCCTGCGCAATCAGGGTCAGGATCTCCCGCTCGCGCGCGGTGAGCCCGTCGTAGCGCTCCTTCTCCTCGCCGGCCTCGACCCGCTTCAGATAATCCGCGATCACGCTGCGGGCCACCGATGGATAGAGAAACGCTTCGCCGCGCGATGCCGCCCGGACCGCGGTGACCAGGTCGGAGGCCGCGGCGCGCTTCAGCACATATCCGGACGCGCCGGCCCGCAGCAACCGGAAGACGTAGTTCTCGTCCTCGTGCATCGTCAGCGCGAGCACGTTGATGCCCGGGCGGCGCTGCTTGATCTGCTCCGTCGCTTCAATCCCGCCGATCCCCGGCATCGAGATGTCCATCACCACCACGTCCGGCCGCAGGGTCTCAATCAGCTCCAGCGCCTGCTCGCCGCTGGATGCCTCGCCGACCACCTCGAAGTCGCGCTCGGAGTCCAGGATCATCCGCACGCCCTCGCGGACGATCGAGTGGTCGTCGGCGATGACGATTCTGGTCTTGGCCACGGATGGAGCTTATCACACCGATCTGGAACGGGAAACGGGAAGCCGTGCGGCAGCGGCCCGATACAGGAATCCGTCGCCGGCCTGATGGCTCGGCCCGGGGGGCGCCGGTCATAATTGGCGGCAGATCATTCTTGAGGAGAGACTCACATGAACAGCCGAGCCGGAATTGTGACTGCCGCCGTTATCGCTGTGATCCTGGCAGCTGCCGGCGGTGTCTGGTTTGGACGATCGAGCACCAGCAGTGCGGTCCCGGAGGCCGCAGTCCAACCACCGTCTGCGCCCGCGCCCCAGGCCGCGCATGAACAGATGGACAGGGATGCGATGCACGAGGCGAGCGTGAAGGCGTTTCCCGCCAAGACCGCGGGCCTGGGGGCGCAGCCGATCCAACCCGAGATCGTCAACGGAGTCAAAGTGTTCCGTCTCACCGCCTCTCAGATCCAGTGGGAGGTCGAAGTCGGCGTGAAGCGGCTCGCGTTCGCGTACAACGGGCAGGTCCCGGGGCCCACGATCCGGGTCACCGAAGGTGACAGGGTGCGTGTCATTCTGACCAACCGGCTTTCCCAGAGCACGTCGATTCATTTCCACGGGGTGTTCACGCCGAATGCGATGGATGGAGTGCCGTACATCACGCAGCCGCCGGTGAAACCCGGGGCAACGTTCACGTACGAATTCGTCGCCAAACCGTCCGGCACGCACATGTACCACGCGCACCACGGCCCCGACCAGATCACGCTGGGCCTGCTGGGGGCGTTCATCATTGAGCCGAAAGATGCGCGCCGGGAGCCGAAGGTCGCCCAGGACATCGTGCTCGTCATCAATGACGGTCCGCTGGGCTACACGCTCAACGGCAAGAGCTTCCCGGCCACGCAGCCCATCGTCGTCAAGCGGGGACAGCGTTTCCGGATCCGATACATGAACGAGGGGTCGATCATTCATCCCATGCACCTGCACGGACTGACCCAGCTTGTCATCGCCAAAGACGGCCGGCCGCTGCGCGAGCCCTACGAGGTGGATACTTTGAACGTGGCGCCGGGCGAGCGGTACGACGTGTTGGTCAACGCCGACGCGGTGGGGGTGTGGGCGTTTCACTGCCACATCCTCGCGCACGCCGAGTCGGAGACCGGCATGCACGGGATGGTCACTGCCGTCATCGTCAAGTAGTGGCCATGGCGCGGGCAGGGTTGGTGCGGACCAAGTCGATCAGGATTCTCATCGCCGAGGACCACGCGATCGTGCGTGAAGGGATTCGGATGATCCTGCTCACCCAGGCGGACTTCGAGGTCATCGGAGAAGCGCAGGACGGCGCGGACGCCGTACGGCTGGTGAGGGAACTGCACCCGGACGTCGTGGTCATGGACATCAGCATGCCCGTGATGAACGGCGTCGAGGCGACCCGCGCGATCCGGGAGGCGTTCCCGGACATCCACGTGCTGATTCTCACGATGCACGAGGAAGAGTCGTTTGTGTTTCAGCTGCTGCAGTTGGGCGCGTCCGGCTACGTGCTCAAGCGCGCCGCCGCCACGGACCTGGTCGACGCCGTGCGCGCCGCCAGCCGGGGGGAGGCGTTTCTCTACCCGGCCGTGGCGCGCAGCCTCGTCGCTGACTATCTGGAAAACATGCGCACCGGGCGGCGCAGTCTCCGCCAGGATGGGTTGACTGACCGGGAGCGTGAGGTGCTGGTGCTCATCGCCGAAGGGCTGACCAACGCCCAGATCGCCGAGAAGCTCTACATCAGTGTGAAGACCGTCCAGACGCACCGCACCCACATCATGGAGAAGCTCGACTTGCACGATCGGGGTCACCTCGTTCGCTACGCGGTGCGCAAGGGTCTCATCCAGGCGTAACCGAACAGATTCCGCATGGAATCTGAGGCTGCGCTGACGCCCACGCGTCAGATGGCTGTCTTCCGCACCATCGCTGAGATTCTCAACCGTTCGTTCACCCTCCGCGAGGCTCTCGACGGGGCGTTGCACCGGATCGTAGACCTCATGGACGTCCGCGCGGGCTGGATCTTTCTCTACGACGCCGAGGCGACCAGCTTCCGGCTCGCCGCCGACGTGAACCTGCCCGCTGCGCTGGCGGTCGCCGGCAAACGGCGCATGGCGGGGGACTGCCGCTGCAATCAGATGCTGCGAGAAGGGCAGCTCACCGAAGCGATCAACCTGATTCAGTGCCTGCGGCTGGAACAGGCGCTGCCCCAGCAGCCGGAATCGCACCGGCACGCGACGGTACCGTTGATTGCGCAGGACGAGGCCGTCGGGATTCTCAACCTGCTGCTGGAACGCGGGCGCACGTTCACGACCGAGGAACTCGACATGCTGGAATCGCTGGGCCATGAACTCGCCGTCACGATCCAGCGGGCGCGGCTGTTCGAGAAAGTGCGCGATCAGGAGCAGACGGCGCGCGACCTGATGCAGCGGCTGCTGGTCGCCCAGGAGGAGGAGCGCGGCCGCATCGCCCGCGATTTCCACGATCAGGGCGGGCAGCTGATGTCGGCGCTGATGATCCAGCTGGACCACCTGGCCACCCAGGTCGATCCCAAAGATGCCGCCCTGGGAGCGTCGTTGCGCAAGTTGTACGGGCTGGCCCAGCAGGGGCTGGAAGAGCTTCGCAAGCTCGTCTATGAACTGCGCCCGCCGACCCTCGACGAACTGGGCTTGGCCCCGGCGATCCGGGCGTACGTCGACACCCACGTGCGGCCGGCTGGGCTGCTGGTGGATCTGCAGCTCAACGACCTCGCCAGCCGCCAGCCGCCGGAGATCGAAACGGCCGCATTCCGGATCGTCCAGGAATCGATCACCAACGTGCTGCGTCACGCCAAAGCGAAAAAGGTGGAGGTGCGGGTAAACCGACGCGGTGATGCGCTGGTCGTGATGGTGCGCGACGACGGCGGCGGGTTCGAGGCCGACGAACCGCAGGCCGGCCGACGCACGCTGGGATTGGCCGGGATGCGCGAGCGGGCCCAGCTGGTCGGGGGGAGCCTGCAAATTCTGTCGGCGCCGGGTATCGGCACCACGGTCCTTGCCAGGCTTCCTTTGCACGAGGACGATGCTCGATCCTAGATTCTAGATGCCGGTTCGAGCATCGAGTGTCGGGCATCTAGTATCCGGTAGCCAGAATCGTATTTGCCTCAATCAAGTCGTCGCTCCGCGCGTTTCAGCAGCACCGCATTGGTGGCCACGATGATCGACGACGCGGACATCAGCAGGGCCGACCACTCCGGACGGAGTATGATGCCAAACCGCGGGTAGAGGATCCCGGCGGCGATCGGGATTGCCAGCACGTTGTAGATGGATGCCCAGAACAGGTTCTGGCGCATCTTTCCGACCGTCGCCTTCGAAAGCGAGATTGCACGCAGGACGTCGGCGGGGTCTGAGCGCATCAGGACCACGTCGGCCGTTTCCACGGCCACGTCGGTGCCGGCCCCGATGGCAATCCCGATATCCGCCTGGGCCAGCGCGGGGGCGTCGTTGACGCCGTCGCCGACCATGGCCACGAACTTGCCTTCCGCCTGCAAGCGCTTGAGGTATTCAGCCTTTTGTTCCGGCAGGACGTCGGCGAAGACCCGCTCGATGCCCAGCGTGCGGGCGATGGCGTCGGCGGTCTGCCGGTTGTCGCCCGTGATCATGGCAACATCGATACCCAGCGCCTTCAGACCCGCGACAGCCCGGGCCGAGGTGGATCGGGCGGGATCCGCCGCGGCGGCGGCTCCGGCCACCCGCCCATCGACCGCGACGAGCATGAGCGTCTTGCCTTCGCCGAGCAGCCGGTCGACGTCGGCTCCGATCGGTGCGATGTCCACCCCGCGTTCACGCATCAGCCGTGCCGTCCCCACCAGGACCTGACGGCCGTCCACCGCAGCGCGCACGCCGTGTCCGGCGAGGTTCTCGAACCCCGATAAGTGTGAACTCACCACGATGCCTCGCTCGGCGGCGGCATCGGTCACGGCCTGGCTGAGCGGGTGTCCGGACTTGGCTTCCGCCGCCGCCGCGTAGCCCAGGACGTCGGTGTCCGCGAACCCCGGCCCGGCGACGACGTCGGTGACGCGCGGGCGGCCCTCAGTCAGTGTCCCGGTCTTGTCAAACACCAGCGCCGTGATGCTCGACACCCGTTCGAGCGTCGCCGCGTTCTTGATGAGAATGTTGTGGCGCGCTCCGATTCCGGTGCCGACTGCGACGGCGGTGGGGGTCGCCAGTCCCAGCGCGTCGGGGCAGGCGATGACGACCGCCGAGATCGCAAAGGTCAGCGCCACAAGCGCCGATTCGTGCAGGATGCCGTACCAGACGCCGAAGGTGATCAGGCCGGCGCCCACTGCAAGGACAACCAGGTATTGCGCCCACCGGTCGGCGACGCGCTGCCCGGGCGCCTTTGATAACTGCGCCTCCTCCACCAGCTTCACGATTTGCGCCAGGGCGGTCTCGTCGCCGACTTTCGTGGCCCGGAACCGGATGGACCCGGACTGATTAATGGACCCGCCGGTGACCGGATCACCGGGCCGTTTGGGTACGGGCAGCGATTCCCCAGTCACCAGCGACTCGTCGATCGCCGTCTCGCCCTCGGTGACTTCGCCGTCCACCGGCACTTTGTCGCCGGGCCGCAGCTCAACGATGTCCTCCACCCGGATCTGGTCGGTGGGCACGTCGTCCACCCGACCGTCACGGACTACCCGTGCTCTGGGGGGAACCAATTGGAACAGGGCCTGCAGCGCGTCCGACGTGCCGCGGCGCGAACGCATCTCCATCCAGTGGCCGAACAATACGAACGTGACCAGCATCGCCGCCGCTTCATAGAAAGTCTCGCCCGCATCGAGGACCGTGATCAGGAGGCTGAAGACGTACGCGGCCAGCACGCCCACGCTGATCAGCACGGACATGTTCAGCACGCGGCTACGCAGCGAGCGAACCGCGCCGGCCAGGAAGATCGACCCGGTCCAAAATACGACCGGGGTCGTCAGTGCGAACAGGATCCAGTCCCGGGGCACCGGCGCAGGTAGCGCGACGCCCAGCAGCACCACGCCCAACGGCGAGTAGAGCACGGCGGGGAGAGTCAGGACCAGCGACCAGAGGAACCGCCGCCGCATGTCCGCCTCCATGAAGCGGGCCATGCGGGGGTCGGCCATCCTCGCGTCGTGGTCGTGCGATTCGGCCATCCCGTGCTGCGTCTCGTGGTGGGCATGCGCGTGGGCGTATTGCGCGACGTTGTATTCGAACTGCTTGGCCTCAAACTGACAGCCGCAGCTCGTGCCCAGTACGGCGGCTTCGCATGACAGGCACGGTTGGCCGCAGTGGCACGGTACGTGCGGGTGATCCAGTGTGCCGGGCCGTTCCGGAGGAGCAGGGCCGGGGTGGTGGTGATGCATATGACACTGTTCCTGGTCCGGGCGGCGGCGCCCTGTCCTCAATGCGACTGATGGCGAGGTGTCATGGGCTCCGGCGCGAAGAAGTTGCCTAGTCCGGGAGGTCCATGGTGGCGCATTCAGACGTAGTCATCATCGGCGGCGGGTCGACCGGCAGCAGCGTGGCGTTCCAACTGGCGCGCCGCTTCCACGATGAGGACGGGCACCGCCGGGTCCTGCTCGTGGAGCGCGACACGGTGGGAGCCGGGCCCACCTCAAAATCGATCGGCATCATCCGCCTGCACTACTCGTACGAACCGCTGGTGCGGATGGCACAGCGGAGTCTGACCCTGTTCTCCGACTTTGTGAATGTCACCGGCGGCACCGCCGACTTTGCGCAGATCGGGTTTCTGCTGCTGGTCTCCGACTCCCAGATGCCCACCCTGAGGGAGAACGTCTCGCTGCAGCACCGGCTGGGGATCCGCTCAGAGATCCTTACGCCGCAGGAGGTGGCCGATCTCGATTCGCGGCTGGCCGTCGACGACGCCGGCGGCGCGGCCTGGGAGCCGGACTCCGGGTTTGCCGACGGCTACGCGACGGCGACCAGTTTCGCGGCGGCGGCGCGTCGCTGGGGAGCGGAAGTGTGGGAGGGGACCGCGGTCTCAGGGATCGAGGTCGCCGGGGGGCGTGTGCGGAGCGTCACGACGTCGCGGGGCGTGGTGGAGACGCCGTCGGTTCTCATCGCTGCGGGTCCGTGGACGCCGGCGCTGCTCGCGCCGCTGGGCATTGACGTGCCGATCGTCAGCGCACGGCAGCAGGTCGTCCAGCTCGCCCCGCCACGGGAGTTTGGACGGCTGCGGTTTGTCGTGGAAGACCTGATTCAAGGCCTCTTCGTCAGGCCGGAAGCCGGGGGGACCGTGCTGGCGGGTGTGCTCGAGGAAGATGCCGGAGACATCGTGTCCCCCGACACGTTCCGCCGCGGCGTGGACTTCGATTACGTCGAGCACGTCGGCGGGATGTGGGCCCATCGGTTCCCTCAGGCCGCGCACGGTGAGGTCCGCGGCGGGTACGCGAGCCTCTACGACGTGACACCGGACTGGCAGCCGGTGCTCGGAGCCGTAGAGGAAATCGACGGCTTGTTCGTCGCCGCGGGGTTCAGCGGCCACGGGTTCAAGCTCAGCCCCGCGCTGGGGGAAGTACTGGCCGCCCTGATCCTGGGTGAGCGCCCGGCGATAGACGTCTCCATCTTTCGATTGACGCGGTTTGCCGACGGCGCGCTGCTGCGGGGCCACCACGCGCAGGGGATTCTCGGCTAGCCGCACGACTCGTCGGGGTGGTACGATACCCACCGGACGACCCCCATCGACCAGGAGGTCCGGATGAAGTTCACCGTCGTAGGATCGTATGAGGACCCGACCCTCGCATGGATCGTCAGCGGTCTGAAGGACGTCTTCGCCCGCCACGACCACACCTACGTGGACGACCCCGACGATGAGGATCTCCGACTCGTCATCAACTGCATCGACGTGGAGCGGCCCCGTCCCTACCGCCGCAAGGCCAAGGCCGTGTTTGTCCTCTCGGTGGCGGTGACCGATCAGAAACCCGAAAACGTCCTCAAACAGGCCTATCCGCTGCTGGTCCGCTCGCTGGCCAACCTCTGCCTGTATCTGGTGCGGGACGCGGAAAAGGTGATGACCTACTTCGTCACGCTCGAGCAGGGCTACTATGCGATCCCGGAACTCAGCGAGCAGCAGTACTTCGAATACATCTACAAGCGGCTCTACCCGCTGGCGTCGTCACAGCTGGTCATCGACAACCAGTTCGATCCCGACCTGGAGCCCGCGCTGTGGAACGGCGACGAGCTCACCGCTCAGCTGTCCGCGGCGGGCAAGCGGCTCGACGCGCTGAACCTGCTGCCGGCGCCGTTTCCAATCCATGAATTGCTGGACGAGCGCGATCTCCGGCACATCGAGCGGCTGTACGGGATCGGCGGACTCAGCTACGGCAACCTCAGTGTGCGCAGGGACGGTACCCGCTTTTGGATGAGCGCCAGCGGCGTGGACAAGTCCAACATGAAGATCATCGGCCGGGACATGCTGATGGTGAAGGGGTTTGATCCCGAGCGCAACGTGATTCTGCTCAGCGTGCCCCCCGACATCAAACCTCGGCGGGTCTCGGTCGATGCGATCGAGCACTGGATGATTTACACCGAGCATCCGGAGGTCGGGGCCATCGTGCACGTGCATGCCTGGATGGAGGATATTTCCTCGACCACCATCAACTACCCGTGCGGGACGATTCAGTTGGCGCAGGCCGTCGCGGACGTCGTGCGGGAGTCATCGCATCCCGGCCGCGCCGTCGTGGGTCTGAAGAACCACGGACTGACAATCACCGGGCCGATCCTGTCGGATGTCTTCGACCGCCTCGAACGTGGCTTCATTCGGCAAGTCCCGATGTCTTGAAGGCTCTGGTCTTCGACCCGACAATTCCGCGCTTTCTCACCACCAGGACGCTCGCGCTGGTCTCTCAGGGCGCAGTGTGGGCCCGGACAGCCCCGCTGCAGTACCGCGACGTGGCCGATCCGCCGCTGCCCGGAGACGACTGGGTGCGGGTGGCCGTGACGCTGGGCGGGGTGTGCGGCAGCGACCTGCATACGATCCGCCTGGATGCCAGTCCGGCGTTATCGGCCATCAGCTCCTTCCCGTTCGTCCTCGGACACGAGAACGTGGGAAGGATCGCCGAGACCGGTCCTGCCGTCACCGACCTGACCGTGGGACAGCGCGTTACCGTCGAGCCCACGTTGCCGTGCGTGACGCGCGGGGTGACGCCGCCATGCCGGTACTGCGCCGCGGGCAACTACAACCTCTGCATCCGGGTCGCCGATGGCCACATCAGCCCGGGGTTAATGATCGGTGCCTGCCGCGATACCGGGGGCAGTTGGGGCCCGTCGTTCGTCGCCCACCGCTCGCAGGTCTTCCCGCTTGCCGACGCGGTCAGCGACGAGAACGCCCTGATGGCCGAGCCGTTCGCGGTCGCCGTCCACTCCGCGGTCAGCTATCCGCCGGCCGATCGCAGCACGGTATTGGTCATCGGCGGCGGCGTCATCGGGCAGTGCGCGATTGCCGCGCTGCGCGCCACCGGGAGCGGGGCGCGGATCATCGCGCTGGTGAAGCACAGCTTCCAGGAGGAGACGGCCCGGCGAATGGGTGCTGACGTCGTCGTCCCCTTGCAGAAAGGGGATGGGCACTACGACGAACTGGCCGACCTCACCGGTGGGGTCCTGCGGCGGCCCATTCTGGGCAAGCGCGTGCTGCTCGGGGGCGCGGACATGACGGTGGAGTGCGTGGGCACCTCGCGCAGCATCGACGACGCGCTGCGTCTCACCGCCCCCGGGGGACGCACCATCATCCTCGGGCTCGCCTCGCTGGCGAACGGGGTGGACTGGACGCCAGTCTGGCTGAAGGAGCTGCAAGTGACCGGCAGTTACATCTACCGGTGGGACGTCTGGCAGGGACGGCGTGTGCGCACGATGGACCTGGTCCTGGAGTGGATGGCCGCGGGGCGCGTCGACCTGAGCCCGCTGGTGACGCACCGGTTTCCGCTGCGAGACTACGTCGGGGCGCTGAAGACCGCGATGGGCAAGCCCCGGTCCGGCGCCTTCAAAGTTGCCTTTACGCCTTAGGGATAGATCCCGCGCGTCATCAGGGCATCGGCGACACGGCGGACCGCGAAGATCAGCGCCGCCGTACGCAGATCGACGTCACGATCCTCCGCCAGCGCGACGACGCCGTCGAACGCGCGCACCATGATCCGCTCCAGGCGCTGGTTGATCTCATCCTCGGTCCAAAACAGCGACTGCAGGTCCTGCACCCACTCGAAGTAGGATACGATCACGCCCCCGGCGTTGGCCAGGATATCGGGCACGATGAACACGCCCCGCTGCCCCAAGATCTCATCGGCTTCCGGTGTCGTAGGCCCGTTGGCGCCCTCGACGATGATCGGGGCCTTGATCCGGGGGGCGTTGTCGCCGGTGATCTGTCCTTCGATGGCGGCCGGCACGAGGAAGTCGCACGCCACTTCGAGCAGCTCCGCGTTGGACACTTGATCCGAGCCGGGGAACCCGCCGACCCCGCCGGTCGCTTTCACGTGCCGCAGTACCGCATGCGGATCGAGTCCGTTGGGATTGTAGATTCCACCGAAGAGATCGCTGACCGCGACGATGCGGCAGCCCTGGTCGTGCATCAGGTACGCGGCGGTCGCGCCGACGTTGCCGAACCCCTGCACGGCGACCCGCGCTCCCGCAAACCGGGTCTTGCGCACCCGCGCGGCCTCACGTGCGGCGATCATCACCCCGCGGCCTGTCGCTTCCCGCCTGCCCGCGGAGCCTCCGATCGAAATCGGCTTCCCCGTGACCGCCGCGGCCACGGAATACCCCTCGTGCATGCTGATGGTGTCCATGAACCAGGCCATGATCTGATCGTTGGTGCCGACGTCGGGAGCGGGAATGTCGCGGTCCGGTCCGATGATGATGCTGATCTCCGTGGCGTAGCGCCGCGTGAGCTTCTCCAGCTCCCGTGTGGACAGCGCGCGCGGGTCGCAGGTCACACCCCCTTTGGCGCCGCCGTACGGAAGGTGCATCAGGGCGCATTTCCAGGTCATCCACATCGCCAGCGCCCGCACCTCGTTGAGACTGACCTGCGGGCTGTACCGGATGCCTCCCTTCGTCGGGCCGAGCACCGTGCTGTGGTGGATGCGGTACCCGGTGAATATCCGCCCCGATCCGTCATCCATCTCCACGGGGAAGTTCACCGTGAGCTCGCGCTGCGGATGGGCGAGAAACTCACGGATCCCCCGCTTCATGGGCACGTATTCGCACGCGCCGTAGAATTGCCGCAGCGCCATTTCCCACGGATCGTCGACGGGTCGCGGTCGGGCAGGGGTGAGTTGCTTCATCGCTGATTTCGTGTTTGATTTACCCGCATGCGTTGGCGGTCCTGCTCGGATCAGGTTGGGGACCGATGGCACGCGGCCATGCGCTGCGCTACCCTGAAGGGGAACAGGGGGGTGGATGCGATGTTTCTCGAGGATCTGACCAAGCGGTTTGCCGAGATGCAGTCCAAGGCGGACGTGAAGACCGTCGTGGGTGAGCCGATCCAGGTGAACGGCCGGACGATCATTCCGATCGCATCGGTCCAGTATGGATTCGGAATGGGCGGCGGTCAGGGCCCAAAGGCGGAGGAAGGCAAACAGGCGCCGGCGGGGGGCGGCGGAGGCGGCGCCGCGCGGATCGAGCCGGTGGCCTTTTTGGAGATCACCGACGGGGCGATGAAGATCCAGCCCGTGGTCAACGTGAACCGGCTGGCGGTCCTGGCCTTTCTGTTCGGGGCGTGGGCGCTCTTGCTGATGAGACGCAGACGCTAGAATTCACTGCCAGATTCTCGATAGCATCCAGGACCTAGCATCTGGTATCTAGGATCTAGCATCCAGCAAGTCACAGCATGCGCGAGATCCATTCACCGACGAGATAGCCGATCCCGGCGATGCCCAGGCCCACGATGAACATGTCCAACCCGCTGCGGAAAGCGCCGCGCCCGGTGAAGATGCTGCGGGCCGCGCCCACGCCGAAGTGGGAGAGCATGCTGATGCTGAACGCCGTCCAGATCGCGGCGGGTCCGCGCATGATGATGAACGGGAAGACGGGGATAAACGCGCCGACGGCGGTGGCCAATCCCGTGATCCACCCTTCCCGCAGCGGGGACATCGTCGCTTCGGCGATCCCCAGCTCCAGCTGCGTCTTCTCGCGGAGCGCCCGATCGGGATTTTCCATTACCTGCGCGGCGGCGCGCCGAGCTTCTCTCGCGTCCAGCCCGCGCGTCTCGTACAGCAGGGCGAGTTCGGTCTCCTCCAGGTCGGGCATCAGCCGCAGTTCCTCGCGTTCCACCGCGATCTCGTGCTCATAGACTTCGCGCTCGCTCTTCGCCGCGAGGAAGCCGCTGCTTCCCATCGAGAGGGCGTCGGCGAACAGGCCGGCGACGCCGGAGACGAGGATGATGTGATGCGGCACGCTGGCCCCCAACACCCCCATCACCAACCCGAAGTTGGCTGTCAGGCCGTCATTGAACCCGTACACGGCGTTGCGCAGAAACCCGCCCGAGGCCGTGCGATGCCAGGGCTCACCGGAGACGCCCAGCAATTCGCCGAGCTGTTCGGCGTGCTCGGCGGATTCTTTGGCCAGGTCCGCGGCCGTTTCTGATGCTTCGGAACTGCCGTAGGTCTCGGCGCCCCGCAGGTATCCTTTGGTCTCCCGGCCTTCCTCGCTCAGCAGCAGCGACGCCAGCAAGCGCCAGCCGAAGAAGCGGCCGATCAAGGCCATCATCCGGGCGCGCAGACTGGGCCGGTGCGGCGTCAGTTGCACGCCGACCTGGCGCAGTACGTCCGCCCACCGCTGCAGGTGCTGGTCCTCGACCTTCGCCAGATCGCTGAACACGCGTGTCCGCCGAGGATCGGTCTCGCGCGCGACGATCTGCCGGTAGAGGAACGCGGCGTCGCCCTCGTCCTGCCAGTGTTCGTGCCAGATTTTCAGTTGAGCGTCAGAGGCCCCGTCGTGCATCGTCCACTATGATACGCTCCTTGCTACTCCTGGGCCACTTGCGAAACATCAGTCTCTGCCAGAAGAGAGGCGTTCGCGCGTACGTGGGCGTGGAGCGTCCTTTCTTGATGCAGCATGCCACTCACCGTATAATGAGTCTCGGTAATGGGCGGGTGCGCGAGCGGCTAAACGAGCAGACTGTAGATCTGCCGGCTTAAACGCCTTCGGAGGTTCGAGTCCTCTCCCGCCCACCAAGTTCCAGTAGGCAGGATGCAGTAGGCAGCAGGTAACCTGCAGTGGGCAGCCTGCAGGGGGCAGCGTGTAGCAGGCAGCACGATCCGGATTCGAGGGTTGTCGCTGCGTACTGCCTACTGGTTACTGCTGGCTAGCAGTTGGGCGGGGATAGCTCAATGGTAGAGCTCCAGCCTTCCAAGCTGGTTATGCGGGTTCGATTCCCGTTCCCCGCTCCATGCACCGGTCGCTTCGCTCCAGTGCATGAGGTGTGTGGCAGAGGAGTTCGCCGCGAGCGGCAAGAACCCACTTGCCGATCCCCAGAACCTGTACGATACCCGGCGAGGTGAAACGATGAAGCGAGTGGTTGCAGTGCTGTTAAGCGTCATGCTGATCATGATCGCCACCGCGGTGAGCGGCCAGAGCCGCATCGATCCCAACGGCCGGCCCAACGCATACGATCCGATGGGTCAGCAGTCGTTGTGGATCTGGTACGACGGGGTTTGGCACCTGCGGGCGACCACGCAGAAGACCCGTCACGTCTTCAACGGGTGGGTCCAGTACCAGCGCGGTCCGCGCCCCTTGGGGCTGGACGGCCTGGAGTCGAACGATATCGTCGGGCGGTTCGGTGACCGCGTCGGATTCAACCTCGTGGCCGCGGGCGACGTCGATGGTTTCAATTTTCAAGCCTCGCCCGGGACCGCGGTGACGTTTTACGTCGAGATCGACGGGCGTTCGGGTGGGAAGGCGTTGGAAAAGATCTTCATCGGCCGGCGGAACAGGAATCCCGACGGCAATCCATTTACGCTTCGCCCGTAGCACCGGTACGTCGTTCGAGAGACGATGGGGGAGGCCCCGGAAGGGGCCTCAACCCTTTCGGTGGCCAACCATGCCTGCGCAAATTCTCGACGGCCGCGCCATCGCGGCACAAATTGAACGGGACGTGGCCGCCCAGGCCCATGTCCTGACGGAGCAGGCGGGTGTTGCGCCCGGACTTGCCGCGATCCTCGTGGGCGATGATCCCGCATCGGCGCTCTATGTCCGTCGGAAAGCGGAAGCGTCCGCCCGGACCGGCATCCGGTCGGAGACCTACCACCTCCCTGCGACGTCGACCGAAGCCGAGGTGCTTGCGTTGATCGATGACCTCAACGCCCGCCCCGACGTGCACGGCATCCTGCCGCAGCAGCCGATGCCCGCGCAGATCGACCCCACCGCGGTATTCGCGCGACTCGATCCCCGTAAGGACGTCGATGGGTTGACTCCGCAGAATCTGGCCGCGCTGCTGGCGGGGCGGCCACGGCTTGTCCCGTGCACTCCAGCGGGTGTGATGGTCCTGCTGAAGCATGCGGGCATCGATCCGACGGGAATGCACGCCGTCGTGATCGGGCGTAGTCTGATTGTGGGCAGACCGGTCGCCCTGCTTTTGCTGCAGGCCAATGCCACCGTGACGTGGTGCCACACGCGCACGCGCGACCTGGCGAGCCACACCCGCATCGCGGATATCCTCGTCGCCGCTGCCGGTCGGGCGGGTCTGGTGACCGGCGAGATGGTCAAGCCTGGAGCCACGGTCATCGATGTCGGAATCACCCGGACGAACGGGAAACTGAAAGGAGACGTCGACTTCGCGTCGGCCTCCCAGGTCGCCGGCTGGATCACACCGGTCCCCGGCGGTGTCGGGCCGATGACGATTGCGATGCTGCTCCAGAATACCGTCCAGGCCGCCGCGGCGTTGCTCCGGGTGCCACAGACCAGTTAGTCCCGGTCCCATCGTTGATGACCTACGAGGAAGCGACCGCTTTCATCTACGGGCTGCTCGACCGCGAGGGCACTCCCGCGGTCGGCTACGATCCTCGCCGGCTGGCGCGGATGGAGGATCTGCTTACGCGCATGGGCGATCCTCAACGCCGTCTGCGCGCGGTCCTGGTCGCCGGCACGAAGGGGAAGGGATCCACCGCCGTGATGCTGGCCTCGATTCTCGAAGCCGCCGGCCGCACGGTGGGACTGTACAGTAAGCCGCACCTGGTGGATTATCGCGAGCGGATCCGCATCAACGGCACGCTCATCCCCCCCGCCGCCCTGGTCCGCCACGTCCAGCGGATCCTGCCGCGGGTGGAGGCAATGCGTTCGGGAGTGCTGGGACCCCCCACGTACTTTGAAGTGTCGGTCGCGCTGGCATTCGACTATTTCGCAACCGCGGCGGTCGACGTGGCGATCTTGGAGGTCGGGTTGGGCGGCCGCCTCGACGCCACGAACCTCGCCGAGGCCATCGTCTCCGTGATCACACCCGTCAGTTTTGATCACATGGACGTGCTCGGCAACACGCTGCAGGCCATTGCGCGCGAGAAGGCAGGGGTGATCCGTCCGGGAGGGAGCGTTGTCACCGCGCCCCAGGTCCCCGAGGCCCTGGCCGAGATCATCGACGTCTGCACGGTCCAGCATGCCGCGCTGATGGTCGCCGACGAGGTGATGCAGTGGCGATCGACTGCCCAGGATCTCCATGGGCAGAGGTTTCGCCTCGCCAGCCAGCGGCTCGACTACGGAGAGTTGAGCCTGCCATTGGTTGGGGTACACCAACTGACAAACGCCGCCACCGCGGTGACCGCGGCGGAAGTGCTCGCCGGGCATGGCTTTCCGCTTCCCGCCGACGCTGTGCGCCGCGGGCTGGCGGCCGTGCGCTGGCCGGCGCGGGAGGAAGTCGTGGCGGAGCGGCCCGCCGTCGTCCTCGATGTCGCGCACAATCCTGCGTCGATCGCCGCGCTCCGGCACACGCTGGAGGCGCTGTTTCCACAACGGCGGTTCATCCTGGTGATCGGCATGATCGCCACACACGATCACCGTGCATCGATCAGCCTCATCGCCCCGCTGGCCGAAACCGTGATCGCGACAACGCCGCAGCACATCAAGCCGCTGCCCGCCGCGACAGTGGCCGAAGAGGCGGTCCGCTACGCGCCCCACGTTGAGGTCATCCCCGACCGGTTTGCCGCCGTGGACCGGGCGCTCGCCCTGGCCGGCCCGGATGACGTGGTCGTCATCGCCGGGTCCTTCTTCCTCGTCGGAGATGTCCGCGAGCGTTTCCAGATCCCATTATCCCTTTCTCCCCTTATCCCGTAGTTGAGGGCCTGAGTTGTGGGTTGACGTGATCGTCGAAGACATCCTCGGCAGCCGGCCGGCGGATCGCTACGTGATCAATGACGCCAAGAGCCCATCGGGACCGATCCACGTCGGCTCGCTGCGGGGCGTCGTCCTGCACGACTGTGTGCTGCGGGGTCTGCAGGACCAAGGACGTGACGCGGTATTCCTCTACGGATTTGACGACTACGATCCGATGGACTCGCGGCCGCAGGCGGTAAGCCCCGATTTCGACCGGTACCTCGGCGTCCCGCTATCGGAGATCCCGTCGCCTGAAGGCGGCGCACAGAGCTACGCTCAGCACTACGGCATGAATTTCTCGGACGTCTGGCGGAAGGTGGGTGCCGATCCGCAGGTCTACTGGACGAGCGAGATGTACAAGAACGGGCGATTCAATGAGGCGATCCGGATCGCCCTCGACCACGCCGAGGAGCTCATCCGCGTCGATCGAGAGATCAGCGGCAGCCAGAAGGCCGAGCGCCATCCGATCCAGCCGCTGTGCGAGCAGTGCGGTCGGATCGGGACCACAGTGGTCACGGGGTGGGACGGGACCCTCGTCTCATACGACTGCCGGCCCGACAAGGTGGCCTGGGCCCGCGGGTGCGGGCATCGCGGACAGCGGTCGCCGTTCGACGGGGGCAGCAAGCTTCAGTACAAGGCCGAGTGGGCCGCGAAATGGTGGATCCTGGGGGTGTCCATCGAAGGCGCGGGCAAGGACCACATGACCAAGGGCGGCAGCCACGACGTCGCCGCCGCCATGGTCGAGCGCGTGTTCCACTACCCCACGCCCTATCCGATTCCCTATGAGTGGTTCCTCGTCGGCGGACGCAAGATGAGCACGAGCAAGGGGTTGGGCGTGCCGGCGGCCGAGCTGGTGACCATCCTGCGATCCGACCTGGCGCGATTCTTGATGGTGCGGCCCCACTACCGCCAGCAGATCAACTTCGATCCGGGCGGTGAGACGGTTCCCACCCTGTACGACGACTACGACCGGGCGGCCGGTGCGTACTTCGGGACCGCGGAGGCCTCGTCGGCGGCTGCGGCCGACACCATCCGGGATTATGCGCGGACATTCTTCTTCTCTCGCGTCAGCGGGGAGCAGCCGCGCTGCTTCCGGATGCGTTTTGCGAAAGTCGCCTACCTGATCCAGATGCCCAAGGTGGATCTCGAGCGTGCCGCCGCCGAGGACAAGGGCGCGCCGCTGACCCCGGCCGACCGGCAGGAGCTCCAGACGCGCGCCGCAGACGCCCGGCGGTGGCTGAAAGTGTATGCGCCCGAGTCCTACCGATTCGAAGTGCACCCCGCGCTGCCGCCCGTGTCGATTTCCGAGACGCAGCGGCGGTTTCTCGCACGCCTCGCCGCCGCGGTGGCCGGCCCCGGTACGGCGGCCGACGGGGAAGGGCTGCAGTCGGCGATTCACAGCCTCAAGAACGAGCTGGGTGTCTCCCCGAAGGAGGCGTTCAGTGCCATCTATCTCGCATTTCTGGGCAAAGATTCAGGCCCGCAGGCGGGCTGGCTGCTGGCCTCGCTGGATCGCAGCTTCGTCATCACCCGGCTTCGCGAAGCGGCCGGAATCGAGGCCCCAGGCCCCAGGCCCTAGGCCCTGCCGTGCCCACGATGAGCGACGACGAAGTCTTGGTGCTCGTGTTCACCCGCCTCGAGGACCGGCACCTTGACCAGATTCGTGCCGTCGATCCGCGCGTGCGGGTGTTTCGCGGCACGGACCCGGAGGCGGCCCGCACGCTTGCGCCGCGCGCC
>DASXUC010000151.1:0-15349 GCA_036505015.1 bacterium
GCCACTGCCCCGGCCTCCGCAGCGATCTTCGCCTGGTCGGCCGTCGTGACGTCCATGATGGTTCCGCCTTTCAGCATCTGGGCGAGACCACGCTTGACGACTACGGTCCCACTCTCGACCATATCGGTGCCACTCTGATCCATACGACCCACCCCCTCGACTGCCGCCGCCCCAGCATGTGATTGTGAGACAAAGCAAAAGACGCCCGAACTCGGGCGTCCTCGGGGCACTCAGGCGCCTTTCCCTTGCAGCCCTCACCTCATACGGACTGTACCGTCGACCCCGGAATTCCACCGGGCCACGACCCTTCAAGTTCGGGATCAGGTGTCAGATGTCAGGTGTCAGTCAAACCTGAGACCTGAAACCTGAGACCTTGCACCTGAAAGGTCTCACGGGCTGTCACCGCCGATCGGGAATCACCCTGAACTACCAGGGCTCACCCTGCCCCAGAACACTGCGAGTGCTCGGTAGTGCTGGAAGTCATGGTAGCCCCGCCTCGCAGGCGTGTCAATCGCTGTCGTTGGGCGGCGGAATATGCAGGGCCTCCAAGGCCATTGCCACGGTGTCGACGATACGCAGGCGGCGGCCCAGGCCCACCAGGTCGAGAATCCGCCGCACCTGCGGCAGCGGGCCGACCACGATGACCGGGCGGTCGGCGGCGATGCTCTGAGCGTGAAAATCCTCAAGGGCACGGACGCCGGTCAGATCCAGATATTCGACGTGCGTGAAATCGACGACGACTGGAGCATCCCCGGGGAGGCTGGCGAGGTGCTGGGCGAGCTTCGGCGCGGTGGCCAGATCAATTTCGCCGTGGACGTGGAGCACAACGGCCTCCCCAATGGTTTCGTGCTCGACATGCCACCACGAACCGATCGGCGCATCCATTCGGGAAAAGCGGGAACCTCCGGCCACACCGCCGCGTAATCTCAGTGAAGGCCCTGCCACAGGCTAGCGATTTTTCGCCGCGAAGCAGGCCGGTCCTCTGAACCAAAGAGTATTCTCGAGGTGAACAATCCGTGCGGAAAGATCAAGCCGCCTCGGCGGTCAAATCCACCTTGGGGAAACGCGTCCGCCATCTGCGCCGGGCGCATGCCCTCACCCAGCGTGAGCTGGCCAGGCGGGCGGGCCTCCATCCGACCTATCTCGCCGGGGTCGAGCGCGGCGAACGCAATCCCGCCCTCGAGAACCTGAACGCGATTGCCGACGCGCTGGGCGTGAAGCTCGCCGAGTTGTTCATGTTTGACGGCGTCCCCGGGCCCGGACAGTAGCCGGACAGGAATCGCGCCGGCCCCATCAGAACGCTAGTGGGCGTGAGGGAGGTGGCCTACTTCCTGATCTCGCTGGACCGCCACACCCCCGCCGCCGTCGCGCGCCAGATCCGGGACGTTGCCGGGATCGTGGATGCGCACGTGACGATGGGCGACTTCGACATCGTCGCCGTGGCGGAGGGTGACGGCACAAAAGGCTTTCCAGGGATCGCGTCGGCCGTGCGCCGGATCGAGGGGGTGGCGAGGGTCGCCACCTGCGTCGTGGTCAAACCCTGATCGGGGGCGATACCATTGCCATCGTGCGCAGCAACTGGTGGGCTACTTCCAGGGCGCGCAGCCCATCTTCGCCCGAGACCAGCGGCCGCTCCCGCCCCCGGACGCAGTCGAGGAAGTGCCGCAGTTCCGCCTGCAGCGGTTCTTCCCCGTGCACCGTGGTGCGCTGGGCCTCCCCCCCGAACGGCTGGACAACCGTGTGCTGGCGGAGGTAATCCAGCCGGATCGCGCGATCGGACGTCGTGATTTCGATCTCGGCGGCTTTCTCGGCGGAAATGCGGCTGGCCATCAGCCACGCCACGCACCCCGTCGACAGCCGGAGATGCGCGACGGCCAGGTCCTCGTGGGAATTGTGCACCCGGAGGCCCATCCCGCTGACCTCCGTCACGCGGCCGCCGGTCAGCCCCAGGATGATGTCGATGTCGTGGATCATCAGGTCCATCACCACTCCAACATCCATCGCCCGGGTTCGGTCATACGGGCGCACGCGGCGCGTGTGGATGAACATGGGGTCCCCGGCGAGGGCCGCCAGCTGCCGCACCGCGGGTTTGAAGCGCTCCACGTGTCCCACCAATAGGACGCGCTCGCGCTCCTCGGCGACCGCGACCAGTTCTGCGGCTTCTTGCAAGGTGGAGGTCATGGGCTTTTCGACGAGGACATGCACGCCCGCGGCGAGGAACTCCCGGGCGACCCGATAGTGCAGGGCGGTCGGGACAACCACGCTGACCGCGTCGACGCGGCCGATCAACGCGCGGTAGTCCGTGAAGGCCTGACACCTGTAGCGGTGGGCACATGCGCGCGCGCCGGCGGCGTCGAGATCGGCGACACCAACCAGCTCCGCATCGCGGAGGCCGGCATAGATGCGGGCGTGGTGACGCCCCCACTGCCCGAGTCCAATCACCGCCACGCGGGTTGTGCCCTGCACCCGATGTGCCTCGCCGCTAGGCGCGCTGCGGGGAGAAGTCAGACACCGCCTCCACGATTCGCACCAGGTCGCCGTCTTCCAGTGCGGGATGAACCGGCAGCGACAGCACCTCCCGGGTCAGGGCCGTCGCGACGGGGTATGCGCCACCAAATCCGAGCTTCCGATACGCAGGAGAATCCGGGATCAACGACGGGTAGTAGACGCGGTGTCCAATCCCGGCCGCGGTGAGGTGCTGCGCCAGGACGTCGCGCTGCTGTGATGCGCGGATCGTGTATTGGTTGTACACATGAACGTGGCCGGTCGGTTCCGCGGGCGGCGTGAGCCAACTCACCCCGGCAAACCCGTCGGTCAGCCGGGCCGCATGGGCGCGGCGGATGGCATTCATCTCGTCCAAGCGCTCCAGCTGCCCCAATCCGATCGCCGCGGCAATGTCGGTCATGCGGTAGTTGTAACCGATGGCCTCGTACACATACTCGCTGGACCCGTTCTGGCCGACGTTCACCAGCAGCCGGGTGCGGTGCGCCGTCTCCCCGTCACCGGTCACGACCATGCCGCCTTCGCCGGTGGTCATGTTCTTCGACGGGTAGAAGCTGAAGACGGCCGCGTCGCCAAACGTGCCGACCTTCTGCCCGCGATAGGTCGCGCCGTGCGCCTGCGCGCAATCTTCAATCAGCAGGATCCCCAGACGCTCGCGGATCTCCAGCAGCGGGCCGAGATCGCAGGGCAGGCCGTAGAGGTGCACGCACAACACCGCGCGGGCCCCATCCCGCGCCGCCCGCTCGACCGCATCGGGATCCAGGCTGTACGTCAGCGCGTCCACGTCGACAAACACCGGGACCGCGCCGGCCTGGAGGATCGCGTTGCTCGTCGCGACAAACGAGAACGGGGTCGTCACCACACGGTCGCCGGGGCCGATGCGCAGAGCCTCCAGCGCGACCTGCAGCGCGGTGGTCCCCGAGGATGTCGCCACGGCGTGTTCGACCCCGAGGTACGCGGCGAACGCGGCCTCGAACGCTCTGACCTGGACCCCGGCCACCAGCATGCCGGAGTCCAGGACGGCCATCACCCGGCGCTTCTCGTTTTCAGAGATGACCGGGCGGGCGATCGGGATCTTCCGAGATGAAGTCCGCACAGCCGTCATGAGTCTCCTCATAGTGTCCTCACGATCCTGGGGGCTTTCTCCGGCCTCATTCCCCCGCCCCTGCCTGTCCGTCCAGCTGCCCTTTGATCGCCGCCAGCATGCTTTCCATGTTCTTGCGGACCAGCACTTTCAGCAGGTTCGACAGCAGCGCCCCCGCCAGCGGCAGGTCCAGTTCGAAGTCCACGGCGACGGTGGTCTGCGTGCCGCCCTCGACGGGGGCAAACTCCCAGATCCCCTCGTATTTCGAGAAATCGCCCTCCCGCAGATGAAACGTGCAAACGTGGCGGGCATCGTCCCAGCGGTCTTCCTCCACCCACCGGATCTTTCGGCCCTGAACAATTCCTACCCATTCCGTGACCGTGTCGCCGTTCCGCCGCTCCAAGACCTTCACCGCCTCCAGATCGGGCATGAATTGGGGGAAGGCCTCGACGTCTTTCGCAAATGCGTACACGCGATCGATTGGAGCGCGGATGAGAGTTGTCGCCTGCACCCTGGCCATCCTGCTAGCCCTTGACCGCTCCCGCCGTGAGGCCGGCAATGAAGCGGTCGATAAACAGGTTGTAGACGATGGCGATGGGGATGCTGGTGATCAAGGCCGCGGCCATCATCGCGCCCCAGTTGAAGACGTCGCCGAACAGCACGACGGGAATACCCAGACTGACGGTCATCTTCCCCACGGAACTGATGAACGTCAGGGCATAGACAAAGTCCTGCATCACCAGGGTGAAGGAAAAGAACGCGGCGGTGAGCACACCGGATACGGCCAGCGGCAGCACGACCATGCGCATCGCGGCCAGGCGGCTGTACCCGTCGATCATCGCCTGGTCTTCAATGTCGCGCGGGATCGACCGGAAAAAGCCCATCAGCAGCCACGTACAAAACGGAATCGTGAACGTCGGATAGACCAGCACCAGCGCCCACAGCGAGTTCTGCAGCCCCAGCACCGAGATGACGCGGGAGAATGGGATGAACAGCAGCGTCGGCGGGATCAGATAGGTGAGAAAGATGCCGATGCCCAGCCGCTCGCCCCAGCGGCCTGTCAACCGGGCCAGCGCGTACCCGGCAGGAACCGCCAGGACCAGCGTGATCGCGACGACCGCCACGCCGACCAGCACGGTATTGCGCACCCAGGCCAGAAAGGCGGTTTTCTCCAGCAGATATTCGAAGTGTTGCATCGTTGGAGCTTCGTTGAAGATCCAGGGGATGTGCGAGCGGACCGTGGCGGCGACGTAGAGATCTCTGTCCTCCTTGAAGGCGGTGACGAACATCCAGTAGAACGGGAAGACGGCCAGGAGCGTGAACGCGCCGGCCGCCCCGTAGAGACCGACGCGTTTGATGAGTCGCCCCACCCGGCGTCCCGTCATCCGCCGACCTCCGTCCCCCGCGCCAGCCGGAGCATCGCGATCGCGGCAAGGACGAGCGCCGGCAGCAGAAAGAGTGCGATCGCCGCACCCTCCCCCAGGTCGCCCCCAAGAATGCCCCGCTGAAACGCCAGACTGGCGAGGACGTGGGTGCTGTTGTGGGGACCCCCGCGCGTCAGCAGGTAGACGACACCCAAATCGGTGGAGGTGAAGACGATCCCAAAGAGCACGGCCACGGTCACTACCGGCAGCAGCAGCGGCAGGTTGACCTGAAACAGCCGGCGCCAGAATGACGCGCCGTCGACGATGGCCGCCTCCCGGATCTCCTGCGGGATCGCGGACAACCCCGCCAGCACGACCACGGTGGCGAACGGAAACATCCGCCAGACGTGGATGATGATGATGGCCGTCATCGCCAGCTCGGTGTCGCCAAGCCAGTAGATCCAACCCTGGAACAACCCGGTCGCTCGCAGCGTCCAGTTGATGACGCTGAAGGTGGAGTCGAAGATCCAGGCCCACGCCATCGTCGCCAGCGACACCGGCACGGCCCACGGCAGGAGCAGCAGCATCCGCACAGCGCGCTTCCCGAAGAACGCCGCATCAAGCACGTTCGCGGCGGTGGTGGCCAGGATCATCACCAGGACCTGCGAGACGACGGTGAAGATGAGGGTGTTCACCAGGGTGCGCTGGAACTGTGGATCGCCGATGATGGTTGTAAAGTGGCTCAGACCCACCCACGGCAGCAGCGCCAGACTCCCCGATCTGGCCGAACTGAAGCTGAGCAGGATGGCCAGCACAAACGGGATCCCGACAAGCACGATGACGTACAGGAACGCGGGAGCAAGCAGGATGCGGCCGAGCGCACCCTCCCGGTCTGCCAGCGTGCCCCGCCGAAAGACGACCGCGGCGGGCCGCGCTGCGTCAGGCAGCGCCATTCTGCCGCCTGCGTCCCGTGCCGCGATCGAAGTACCTCACCGCGCGCCGCGGAACCGCAAACTCGTGGACCTGGTCTTCTTCGATGGGTATCGTGATCGTCACGGGAAGGTTCGCAATCACGGGTTGGTCCGATCGCGACTCCTCTGCCAAATAGCCATAGACGAGTCGATCCGCGCCCAGATGCTCCACCTGCCGCACGCGCAGATGGTAGGACACCACGTCCTGATCGGACGCGAACGTCGCCCGCGGCAGAAAGTGTTCGGGCCGGAACCCAAACTGCGTCCGGTCATCGTGCTCGATCAGGTTCATGGGCGGCGACCCCAGGAAGGTGGCGACGAAGGTGTCCGCCGGGTACTCGTACACTTCTTGAGGAGTGCCGATCTGCCGCACCTCGCCCTTCTCCATCACGGCAATCCGGTCACCCAGTCCCATCGCTTCCACCTGGTCGTGGGTGACGTAAATCGTTGTCGTACCGATCTGCCGCTGGAATTCCTTCAATTCGTATCTCGCCAGAGCCCGCAGCTGCGCATCGAGGTTGGAGAGGGGCTCGTCGAACAGGAACACCTTGGGATCACGCACGACCGCGCGGGCCAGCGCGACGCGCTGCCGCTCCCCGCCCGACAGCTGGCGGGGAAAACGGTTCAAGAGCCGCTCGATGCCAAACCGCTTGGCACCTGTGGTGACGCGGTCGCGGATCGCCGCGGGAGCCGTGCCCACCGCTTCCAACGGAAAGGCAATGTTCTTGTAGGCCGTCTTGTGTGGGTAGAGGGCGTAGCTCTGGAACACCATCGCGATGCCGCGGGCCCGCGGCGGGACATCCTCGTCCATGCGCGTGGCGGCGATCCAGATCTCCCCCGACGTCGGCGTCTCCAGGCCGGCGATCATCCGCATCAGCGTCGTCTTGCCACACCCGGATGGGCCGAGGAGAACGAGCAATTCTCCCTCTTCCACGGACAGGTTGACGCCGTTCACCGCGGCCACGTCGCCGAAGTACTTGTGCAGGTCCCGGATCTCAACGTAAGCCATGCTCACCCCCTGACCTGCGGGACAAGAGGGATAAAAGGGATAAGGGGCAAAGGGGACGCGTGCTGTGCCCCTTTCCCCTTATCCCCGTTCTATACTTCGTTATCCCGATATTCCTCTTATCGCTCGTATCCCTGCCTCTCGCCTCTAGCGGTCCTTGCCGCCGCCACCCACCAGTCCCGCGCGCCGCCACTTGTTGTAGATATCCTTGGCGCGGTTGCTGGCTTCTTCGACCGCCTGCTTCGGCGTCAACTGTCCGGTCGCGGCCTTGCCGAACATGTCGGCGGTCACGCTCGTGTCGAAGATTTCTCCCTCGGCCGGATTGGCGACGCCCGGCCAGCCGATGTTCTGCGACCAGCTCAGCGCACCGGCAAGTACCTTCAGTTTGTCCGGGGGCAGAGACCCGAAGCGGTCCCTGCGGACCTGACTCTGGATCCAGCTCAAACCCTCGGCGGGCTTCTGCGCCACCGGGGTCGACTTCTCGGCCGCCGCGCCCATGTAGGCGGGGAAGTTATACAGCTCGCTGTTCAGCGTCGACTGACGCGCATTCTCAGTAAGATACAGCAGAAACTCCTTGGCCAGGTCGGGTGCGCGGCTGAACCTCCAGATCACCCATACCCCCATCACGTGCGTGGCCGCCAGCGCGCGCACCGGTCCCTTCAACGCGGTGACGAAGTTGATGTCCCGCGCGATCGGCAGCTGCCGGTTCTGGGCGGATCGGTACGCCGAGATCGAGTTGAGGATGTATGAGGTGGCCCCGGCCTCCAGTGCCTGGTTGTTGGACGCGGCGTTCCAGCTCATCACCGCCGGGGTCATCACCTCACGGAAGAGTCGGGAACCCCACTCCACCGCCTTCACCGCCTCCTCGGAGTTGAGCACGACGTTGGCATCCTTGTCCTGCACGGACGCGCCGAACGACCAGAGCAGGGCCCGGGTGGCCATGTTGGAGTCGATGTCCTGCGAGTAGCCGATGCCGATGGGGATCTGGATGTTCGGGAATCGCTCCTTGATCCGCCGGCCGGCCGTGAGCAGGTCGTCCCATGTGCGGGGCCCCTGGGTGTAGCCGACGCTCGACCACACGCTCTTCAGGTAATCGCCGGGATCGGGAACCCAGTTGTCGGAGAAGCCAAACCACTTCCGGGTGAACGGGTTGTAGGTACTATCCTTGACCACCGGCAGGATCGGCCCATAGAGACGCGCGGCTTCGGCATTGACGTCGGCCAGGTCCAACACCTGCTGCTCGAACTGCGACGGAGGCGAGATGAAGAAGTACACGTCGTGCCCCTGCTGCGCCGCAACCTCCGCCGTGGCCCGGGGCACGATGTCGGCGAAGCTCACCCGGTCGATTGTGACCTCAATTCCCTTGCTTCTCCCCCACTCCCTCGCGAAGTTGTCGAACCAGGGATGGTACGCCCAGGGCACAAAGTGTGCCCAGGTCATAATGCGCAGCGCCCGCGGCTGCGCTTTGACAAAGGAGGTCAGCAGGGAACCAAAATTGCCCGCCGCCAGTCCTGCGCCGACGGCGGCTCCCGCCGTGACCTTGAAGAAATCGCGCCGCGACATGCGGCGCCAGCGATTATCCGAAATCCGCACCCACTTGCCGTCACTCTCCTCGGCCATGCTCCGGACACCTCCCCAGGGATGCCTGAGTGGGCTATTTGACCGGGTCTGACCGACCTCCTTCACAAATGGCGGCGCGCCGGAGGAGCGCGGGAATCTCTCCACCGGAGCCGAACGTTACACAACAGCGGACGGCTATGGCGATAGGCAAGGCGGAAAAAGTCAGGCTGCTGAGGAGTGTGTCCCTGTTCGCGGGTCTCGGAGCGCGGGCGCTGGGACCGATTGCCGACCGCGCGGAGGTCATCGAATTTCCCGCCGGCCGGTATATCGTGCGCCAGGGGCAGATCGGCACGGGTTTCTACCTTGTCATCAGCGGCCGGGCCAAGGTGCTCCGCGGCAGCGACACGCTCAACACGCTGGGCCCGGGTGACTTCTTTGGTGAGTTATCGGTGCTGGATCAGGCCCCGCGGATGGCCCACGTGCTGACGGAAGTACCCACGACGTGCCTGGCCCTGGCCTCGTGGGAGTTCACCAAGATCCTCGAGAAGAATCCGAAGGTCACCCTGCAGATCCTCCGTGAAGTGGCTCGCCGCCTCCGCGAAGCGACCGACCACGTCCGACACTAGAGCAGTCCGTCCAGCAGCGCTGTGAGTTGCGCGGCGTGCCGGGACGATTGGTAGTTCAGCAGCGGATCGCCTTCCAGCACGTGTTCGGTCACCTGGTTGTTCCGCCGGATGTACACGGCGGGATGGTGGTCGCCCGTCTGGTCGGTCTCCTGCACAATCGCCACCGCGTCCGGGCCGGTTGAATCCACGAAGAACTGGAGCGGCAGGATGCCCTCATCACGGATCCCCTCACGGCGATCGACGCTCACGACCCGTGCGAGGTACGACCGCTGGTTCCAGAGCTCGGCGGCGGTGCTGGCCTCAGCCAGCAGGTACGGGACGATGTCCGGTGCGCGCATCACCGATGTGGGGACTTCGAGCCCGAAGCGGGTGCGGGCCAGATAGGTCGCCAGGACGCGCGCGTTGTGCCGGTAGCCGCCGAGGCCGCCCGAGTTGGCCGGCACCCCGTGTTTGCGGAGACCGACCGACCCCTGCATGGGCGCGCCGGCGAAGAACATTCCCGGCACGGAGGTGCTTTCCCAAAACGGCGTCAGCGCCGGAATCCGGTCCTGACTGAACGTGGCCAATCCCAGGTTGCGCAGATCGCCCAGCGGGGTGGTCCACCCGGTCGCCGCCAGCACGATGTCGGTCTCAAACACAAACCGTCCCGGCCGCGTCGTTCCGCCGGCGAAGACGCGATAGCCGGACTCGGTCCGCTCGATCCGATCCGTGGCCGCATCCAGAACGAAGACGCCGCCCCCGAAGACGTGGTCCTCGTAGGGCAGCAGGTACCGCGCGCGAACACCGGCGGTGGAATGGGTGTTGATTGCCAGCAGCGCCGGACGCGGGGAGACCAGCACGATCTGGCGCGCCCAGGGCAGCAGCGCGTCGGCGATCTCAAACGCCGACGTGCGCTTGCCGAGGATCAGGACACGCCGGCCCGCGTAGCCGGTGGAAATGTCCGCCTCGGCATAGTGCGGGACCAGATCAATCCCATCGATCTCCGGCTTCCACGGCTCGGCCATGCCGACCGCAAAAATGGCGAAGCGGCACCGGTACTCGCCGTCGGAGGTCCCCAGCGCGAATCCCCCGTCCCGCGCAGCGGTTGATTCCCACCGGCAGCCGTACCGCACGGCCACCCCGGCGCGTTCGGGAAACGCGGCCAGCGACAACTCCATCTGCTCGCGGGTGGGGAAGTACGTGCTGCCGTCCATGAACTCGGTGACCAGGGCCTGATGCCCCGGGTCGTCCGCCAGCAGGCTGTTCCAGTCGTACCAGGCGTAATGGCGCGACGTCGGGGGCGCGGGTGAATACGGCTTCGACCAAGTATTCAGCTTCTGGAACAAGGGGAACTTCCGGAACATCCCACCCGGACCGGGATCCGCCGAGAGCACCGCATGGGCGATCCCCACCCGCGAGAGAAAGTAACTGAGCTGGAGTCCGCCCGGCCCACTGCCGACGACGACGACCGGATACTCACCGGGGGGAAAGGGCCGTGCGCGCGGTACCGCCTTCGGCCGCCGGGCGGAACGTGCCGCCCGCTTTACCGCCACAGGTTGGCGCTCCGCACCCGCCGGGCTTCCGCCTGAAGCATGCGGTACGTGACTTTCGGATAGTTCATCAGGAACGTCTCGACGTCGGGGGCCGAGAGAACCAGACAGCGCAGCGGCCGCACGGCCACGACATCGGCGGCAGGCGGCTCGCCGAGCAGAACGGAAATCTCGCCGAAGAAATCCCCCCGGGCCAGGGTGGCCCGCTGGCTCCCGTCGACGAAGACGGCAGCCTCCCCGCTGAGAATAATGTAGAGGTTCGAACCGCTGAACCCCTGGCGCAGGATCCGCTGGTCCTGGGCGAAGTATTCGTCTTCCAGTGTGTGGACCACCGCCTCCAACTGCGGGCGGCTGAGGTCCGCAAACAGCGCCAGTCCTGCCAGAACGCCGATCAGTTCATCACGGCTGTCCATTCGGTCATCCCTGCTTTCCCGTTTGCGCGCGTTCCAGCGCGAGGGTGATCGCCCGTTTCGTATAGACGCGGCTGAGATGCGCCCGGTAGTCTGCCGTCGCAAAGATGTCTTCGTTGACCTCGATCCCATCGGCCGCGCGCTCCGACGCCGCGGCGATTGCGGCCGGCTCGGCGGGCTGTCCCCGCAGCGCGTCCTCCACACCGGTGGCCCGGTAGCCGGCGGGGCCGACCCCGGTGATCCCCACCCTGAGGCGATCGATGACACCGCCGGTCACGCCGACCAGCGCCGCGACCCCGACCACCGCAAAGCCGGAGGCCGGATGCGGGAACTTCAGGTACGCGCCGCCCATGTCCGCGGCGATGGGGATCCTGAGTTCGACCAGCAGTTCGTCTGCTGACAGCGCCGTGGCAAAGAAGCCGGTGAAGAACTCAGCGGCGCGTATGGTGCGGCGGCCGTGGGGGCCCTGCGCGATGAGCTCTGCCTCCAAGGCAAGCATCGCCGCCGGATAGTCGGCGGCGGGATCGGCATGAGCCAGGCTGCCGCCGATCGTCCCCACGTTGCGCACCTGGACGTCGCCGACCCGCGAGGCGGTCTGGGCCAGGACCGGCACCTCGCGGCCCAGCAGCGCGGAGGACTCCAGCATCCAATGCGTCGCCAGCGCGCCGATCGCGACCGTATCACCCTCCCGGGTAATATGCTGGAGGCCGGGCAGCCGGCCGAGGTCGATGATGTGCGCGGGGGAGAGCAACCGCAGCTTCATCATCGGCAGGAGGCTGTGGCCGCCGGCCAGCACCTTCGCATCCGGCAGCTCCTGCAGCAGGCGCAGCGCTTCCTCGAGGGTAGCGGGCCGATGGTACTCGAACGCCGCGGGAATCACCTCTGCCCTCCGGTCGCCGGGATGGCGGGCATGCCTTCGTCGCGGAGCTTCTTCGCCGCAACGCGCACCGAGTTCACGATGTGCTGATAGCCGGTGCATCGGCACAGGTTGCCGTCGAGCGCGTGGCGGATTTGCGCGTCGGTCGGATCCGGATTCCGTGCCAGGAGTTGCAGCGCACTGAGCATCATCCCCGGCGTACAGAACCCGCACTGCAGGCCGTGTTCCTCCCAGAACCCCTCCTGGATCGGATGCAGCGTGCCGTCGTGCGCCAGCCCTTCCACGGTCAGGATCTCGGAGCCGTCGGCCTGCACCGCCAGCACCGTGCACGCCTTCACCGCGCGGCCGTCCATGAGGACGGTGCACGACCCGCAGCTGGTGGTATCGCAGCCGATGTGCGTACCCGTCAGACCCAGCGTCTCCCTGAGGTAGTACACCAGCAGCAGACGCGCCTCGACTTCATGCCGGTAGACCCGGCCGTTGACGGTGACCGTGATCGCGTGATCCACTCCTGGCCTCCTGGGGAATAGTCGGGGGCTCGCCGGGGGATAATTTCGGCCCGGGGCCGGAAAATTCCCCTGGGGATGTTTAGCCCATAGGGGGGCCGGGTAAATGTAGCCCGGCGGCCTCGCCGTGCCGCCTGCCTCGCCAACAGCGGGCAGCCAGGCCTAGCCTCGGTTGCCCGCTTAATCTTTTCCGGGGAATCGATGGGTAGCCAAACAGACATTCGAGCATATCTTCGGACCAGGGCGGCGGCCCAATCTGCGCCGGGTCTCGCTTGGACGCTGCGGGAAGGGTGTCTGATGCCGGATGGCCTGCGGGCCTGGTCCCCTACCGAACGACGCTTGATCGCGCTGATCACCCGCTGCATCGACCCCGTGTGGGGGGAGTGCTACAGCACCGCACAACGCGCGGCTCTCGTCGCGGCCGAGCTGGGGAGCGAATCTCACCGGCTGGCCTACTGCGAGGGGTTTGCTTCTCTTCCCTCCCTGCCGGCGCCCTTTGCCCACGCCTGGTGCCTGCTCAACGGCCAGGTCTGGGATCCGACGCCATGGTTCCGAGGGAAGACGGAGTACTACGGATCGGAAATTCCGACCAATCTCCTGCAGCGCGCCGTGGCCCGCCGACGGGCATGGGGCCCGGTCATGCTCAGTCCCCTGCCGGAAACCGTCTCGATCGGCGCCTAGAACTGCAGTACGACGGTCACGTCGACCGCATCTTCCGGCCCAAACCAGACACGCGGAATTGTCAATGCAGCTTTGGAGGTTATCGGCGGCAGGGGAAGCGGATCGAAAACAAGGCGCGCCGACACGGTCTGCTTGGCAAGAATCCGGTTTCCAAAATCGCTGCGGGCCGGCCGACCGGCGTAGATGGCCCCTGACCCATCTTGCAGGGAAGCGTTGACCATCGCTCCGAAGATCTCCGCCTGGGTGTCCGCTTTGTTGGAAATTCTGATCTCGACGGCGGTGTAATCGGACGCAAATTCGACCGCTTCGACCGTCACCGCGGCGGCGCCATTGCTTCCGTTCGCCCCGAGTGACACCGTCAGCGGCGCGAATCCATTTGCCGCGACCTGGGCCGACGCGCCCCGCGGCAGCGCGCAATACATCCGGACCGGCAGGAGGGCTCCCGAATCCGGCGTGAGTCCACCGAGCTCGAGCTCCGCCCGGGCCGCGCTCTCCGGGGGCATGGGGAAAAAGATCGAGCCGCGGGCTGTTCCCCCCGCCGGCATGTCGATCGTGTGGAACGCACGCGAATCAACATACCGGTTGAAATTCAACTGCGTCACGCCCGTGATGGCGAGCAGCGGCGGGAAGAGCGCTCCGGCGAGAATATAGGCACCGATGTCTCGATGGGCCTGCTTCGCCTGGTCCGCTGTCCATGCGGAGAGCGTATTTTCGTTCGTTCTGAGCACGGTCTTCGATGGGTCAAGCCGGATTGACACTGTCCCGGTATTCTCCAGAAACAGTTCAACCTCGAGTGCCGCGGCGAGTGTCTGCAGATTGGCCGCGACGGTGATCGATCCCGACCGCCCGACGCACGTGGGGACAAGATCGGCCGGCACTTCCGCGAAGACCGGCAGTGCCATCACCGCCAGCAGCAGCACCGACATCAGGACGATCGTCCGCTTCACTCTCCTACCTCCGTACGTCGTATCCCCTACCCTCTGCGGGATTGGGGCGGGTTTTCCCTGCTGCTCGTGCCGCGGGCGGTCAAGTTGCTGGGGTAGGATACAATCCAAGTGATATGCCGGCTACGCCCAGGCGACTGTACCTGATGCAGAAAGCACCGGAGTTCTCCGAGTGAACGAGGAGCAGCTCGCGGCGCTGTTTCGGGATGCCGCGGCCGCCCATCATCAGGCATTCGGCGACGCAGGCCACGACTGGGCCCCCTGGTACGCGGAGTATTTGGCGCCACGGCTTGCGCCGATCTCTGGACAGCCCATCGACGTATCGGCGCTCACCGCCGATCTGCGCGCCGTGGACGCCGAGCAGCGCGGGGATACGAGCGGACTACCCTGGCCTGATTACTACGCGCGGTGGTTCCTGCGGCGGCTAAAGTGAGTTAGTTTCGATCTCCTGCCACTGTTCGTCGCCAATTTGTGGGACCGAACACAACTCGCCGCGCGGCGAGTTGTCTGAACCTGCCTCGATTAGCTCAGTTGGGCTATTGACAGATTCTAAACCTGCTACTCGAGAGCCGAAGTCACGTTCTCTAGAAGAAGTCCTGAGACTCGCAGGAGCCCCGCTGCCTGAGTTTTCGAGTGCGCGCACTTTCGGAGGAATCCGAGACAGCGGAGAACGCTCCGTGGCGGTTTCTGAGCGTCACGAATTGGCCATGTTATAACATGGCCATGAGCACACAGATACTATCCACAGCAGCCAGACTTTCTGATCGCGAACTTCTGGAGCAGGTATCAATCCTGGCTCGCCGAGAGCGGGAGGCAACGGCCGCCCTCGTCGCTCACCTTGCCGTGCTGGACGAAAGGCGACTCTATCTGGGGGAAGGGTGTTCTTCACTGTTCACCTACTGCACCCGAATCCTCCACCTGTCGGAGAACGCTGCCTATCGTCGTGTTGAAGCTGCCCGCGTGGTGCGGTCCTATCCGATAGTCCTGGACATGCTTTCGGATGGGTCGATCAGCTTGACCACGATCAGGCTCTTGGCTCCGGAGCTGACACCGGCCAATCATCGCAGATTGTTGGACGCGTCGAAGAACAAGCCAACAAGGCAGGTTGAGAAGATCGTCGCGCGGGTGAGGCCGCTGCCTGCAGTGCCATCGACCATCCGCCAGCTGCCGACCCGTACGGCAAGCCTCGCCTTCCACGTCGCATCGAGCGTCGAGGCTGCTGGGGACCAACCGCCGGCCCCACTAGCGCCCGTCCTGGAGATCCGTCCATCGGCAAGACCCGTGGTGGT
>DASXUC010000152.1:0-1505 GCA_036505015.1 bacterium
CAATCCCTATGCGGGGGCCGGGGTCTTCCGGAAAGCGCAGCTGCACTGCCACACGACCGAGTCGGACGGCCGCATCCCTCCGCCCGATCTGCTCCGCATGTACCGCGACGCCGGCTACGCGTTTGTGTGCATTACCGATCACAATCGCGTGACCAGGTACGAGGGGCTGGACGGACCGAACTTCACGGCGATCCCCGGCGTTGAAGATGAGGTGGGGTTCGGTCTCCCCGTCCTCGGCGCCCACATGGGCCGTTTGTTCGTGGACGCGGCGCTGCGATCGGGCAGCGCCCAGGAACGGATTGACCAGACGCGTGCGGCCGGCGGAGTCGTGTCGCTGGTCCATCCGACCTGGACCGGCAACCTCTGGACCGGGGCGTGGAGCGAGGCAGACGTCTGTAGGCTGCAGGGATTCCATCTCATGGAGATTAGGAACCCGCACTCGAGTCCCGAGGCCGATGTCCGTCGGTGGACCGCGGCGCTGCGGGCGCACGGCCCGAGTTCGCCGATCTGGGGCGTCGCGGTGGACGACTGCCACCGTCCGGAGCAGTTCAACCGCGGATGGATCATGGTCGGCGTGCGCGATGTCTCCGCGGCGGCGCTCCGATCTGCATTGCTCGGCGGCGCCCACTATGCCACGACGGGGCCGGCGGCTGATTTTGTCGTGGATGGGAACACGATCGGGGTGAGGCTCACTCATCCTGGCCGCATCCAGTTTGCCGATGGGACTGATCGCGTGTGCTTTGAGACAATGGGAGAGTCGGGCCGCTACACCGCGTCGGGCGGAGAGCTCTTTGTCCGGATCGAGGCTGACACCGCGGCGGGACAATTATGGTCGCAGCCGTTTTGGATCGAAGCGACGGGAACGCGGGAACGCGGGAACGCGGGAACGAGGCAATGACAACGAGGCAGAGAGGGTCCATGAGATGCTGGTTCGTAGTCGTGTGCGTCCTGGCGGTGGCGCAGCCGGCGGCGGCGCAACTGACGGTGAACGGTCCGCAGGCCGCGTGGCAAGAAGTGACCGCCGCGTACCAACGCCTCTCCACGCTGCGGACCTACCGGATGAAGATCCGGGGCGCGGGAGTGCCGGCGGGAGGCATTACGGTCGAGATCGTGAACCCCGACCGCAGGCGAACCGTGGTTCCCATGGGCCAGGGGGGATTCGAGACCATTGTCGTCGGCAAAGAGGGCCGGACACGCACCGGGAACGGGCCCTGGCAGTGCCAGCTCGCGCCGGGCAGCATGGTCGGCGGGCCCGGCGGGTGGCCGCCGGATCCCCGGACAGCCAAAGGCGAGGTGACGGTGGCACGTCTGGGATTCGCCACGCTCGAGGGCGCGCGGACGCAGGGCTACGAAGTCGTCTACACGCCGTCCGCAAACGCGAAGCCCACCACCATTCGGGTGTTTGTCGTGCAGAACGGCGGCCTCCTGCGGCGTATTGAGGTGCTGGACAAGGACGAGAAGGTCGCCGTCACCGTCGATTACTACGATTTCAATGCGGCCATCAC
>DASXUC010000153.1:0-22172 GCA_036505015.1 bacterium
ACGCTGCTCCGGGCCCCCCCGCACGACCGCGCGAGCGATCCTGCGCCGTGCTCCCTGCGTGACGCTGCATGCGGGGCCCCGCCCTGCGCGACGCGGCCCTCGCGCACGACGGCGACAGCTCGCCGCCATGTCCGCTCCGCGGCCCTCCCCCAGCTCCACGGGAGATGACGCGCAGAGGTTGGGAACGGACCAGAGGGGATGGCGGCGGGCGAGTGGGGCGGCCACCGAGCGACGTTGGAGGGCGGCAACCATAGCGCAGGCCGTGAAGCGGGGAATCGCCGCAGCCAGGTCCCGGAGAACGGTACGGACCGTAGTGATCCGTCGGAACGGTTGGCAGGCGAGCGCGGTAGGAGACCGTGAGGCCTGCACGTTCAATCCGAGGCGCCCGACCGGAGCGAGGGGTCGCCCCCGAGCACACCGCCGCGCCAGCCAGGGTGGCCCACCACCCCACGCCTCCTCGCGCCCGCGCCTGCGCTCTCAGGCCTGTGACTGCGGGAGGGCCAGCAGCAGGTTGTGCTTGCGCAGCGTGACCATCGACAGTTCCCGCGCCAGCCCGTCGGCACGTTCGGCCACCCACGTGCACTGGGCGCCGGGATGGACACGTCTTGGCGCGCCGGCGCCGTACGGAGCGTCGAGCGCCGTCCGTTCAGGGTTGGTGATGACCCGTGAGAAAATCTCCAGGGCGGCCCGCGCCAGCCGCAGGGCTTCTCGCGCCTGGGCATGGCCGCGCTGGATGTCATCCACCGGCATCGTGCGATCCAGCGATCGCAGCCAGGTGATTTCCTCATCCCACCGGGCGGCCAGCGCGGCGACCGCGTCGAGTGCGCCGCGCAGGTCATCGGCGGCGGCCCCCAGCTCCGGATCGAGCGGCGTCTGCGTCCCCGTTTGCGGGAAGTACTGCAGGTCCCCGGCCCATCGCCGGAAGACGATCGCGTCCGCGCGCAGCCGCTGGGCGAGCTGCAGGATCTCCGCATGCGCCGAGACCCAGCGCACTATCGCTGCAGAATCTGAGGGGTTTCGAGTTGACATAGGAATCTACGCAATCACCTGCCAGACTTCGGCGAGGTGATCGATTGGGAAGATTGTGAAGATTGGGTAGATTGTGTAGATTGTATTGAGGCCCCCATCGTCTAGCCTGGCCTAGGACGCCGGCCCTTCAAGCCGATAACGCGGGTTCGAATCCCGCTGGGGGCACCATTCGACTCGCTCGCCTTCGGCTCGCTCGCTCATGGCCTTCGGCCAGGTCATTCCGAGCGAGTTGAATGGTGTCCTGAGCGAGCGCAGCGAGTCGAAGGACTCCCACTCACAGTGTCCCCTTGATGATTCCCCCATCCACCTGCAGCGTCGCCCCCGTCACGAAGCTCGCCCGCGGGGACGCCAGGAACACCACCACGTCCGCGAACTCCTCGGGACGGCCGAGCCGGCCCAGCGGCACCTGACCCGTCCACAGTTTCCGTTCCGCGTCTTCAAACGACATGCCCTCCCGGTCGGCGTAGGCGCGGGTTAATGATGTCAGCCGGTCGGTGGCGATGGGACCGGGACAGATGGTGTTCACGAGGATGTTCTCCGGCGCTAGTTCCAGCGCCAGCGTCTTGGCGAGACCCACTACCGCCAGCCGTACGGCGTTGGACAGCACGAGGTTCGGCAGCGGCTGTTTGACGACATAGGATGTGATATTGAGGATGCGGCCTCCACCAATACGCCGCATGTGCGGAACGACCGCGCGCGTGAGGCGCACGGTACTCATCAGGTTCAGGCCGACGGCCGCCCACCACTCCTCGTCCGTGATCTCCATGAAAGGGCGGGATGGCGGGCCGCCGGCATTGTTCACCAGCACGTCGATTCGCCCGAATCGATCCGCGGCGTTTTGTACGAATCGTGCGGTATCCTCTTCGCGGGTCAGATCGGCCTGCACGGCCAACGTATCGCCGCCGATCTCCCGCCCGGCGGCGGAGACGGTGGCGGCATCGCGGCCGCAGATCGCGACGTGCGCGCCCTCCGCGGCGAACGAGCGGGCGATGGCCTTGCCGAGCCCCCGGCTGGCCGCGGCAACGAGGGCGACCTGGTCTTTCAATCCGAGATCCATCCCTAGTCGGCCGATTCCCCGTTTCCGCCGCCGGCCACCGGAGCCGGTTCGCGTCCCACGATCTCGCGCACGCGCGCGCGTTCGCGCCGCGCGCGAAACTCCTCCACCGCGACGTACAGCGTGGGGATCAACACCAGCGTCACCAGCGTGCCCAGCGTCATGCCCCCGACGACCGCGCGGGCCATCGGCGCCTGCAGTTCCGCGCCCTCGCCGAACCCGATGGCGATCGGCAGGAGTCCCATCACGGTGGTCATCGTCGTCATCAGCACCGGGCGCAGCCGGGCCGCGGAGCCGTCGAGTGTCGCCTGCATGAGCGGGACGCCGTCCCGGCGACGCATCGTCATGATGAACGTGAGCAGCACAATGGCGTTGTTCACGATCACCCCCACCAGCACGATGAGGCCGATCAGCGACTGGATGCTGAGCAACGTGTTGGTGAGAAAGAGCGTGGCCAGCGCGCCGGCCAGGGCGAACGGCACCGAGCCCATGATCAACAGCGGTTCGAGCGTGGCCTCAAACTGAATCGCCATGACGCCATAGACGAGCAGCACGGAAATCAGAAAGCCGATGCCAAGCTGGCGGTAGGCCCCCTGTTCTTCTTCGTACGCCTGGCCAAGGGCAATGGAGAACCCGTCGGGCAGCGGGACCGCCGCCACGCGGCTGCGCACGTCGGCCATCACCGACCCATAGTCGCGGCCGCTGATCCCGGCGGTAACCTCGATCACGCGCTGGCGGCTGCGGCGGAAAATCTGCGTCGGCGCGTCGGCCCGGACCAGGTCCGCCACCTGGCCGAGCTGCACCCGCCGGCCGCCCGACGCGATCACGGGCAGGGACAGAACGGCAGACGGAGCAAGGTCGCTTCCGGCCTGCTGGCGGACCACGACGTCGGTCTCGCGGCCGCCGGCGCGCAGCGTCGTCGCCACGTCGCCGGCAACGGCGGTGCGGATCGCATCGCTGACCTGTCCCGGCGTCACCCCCAGGGCTGCCGCGCGCTGCGCGTTGATGCGCACCACGACCTCCGGCAGTTGTTCCTCCCGCGCTACGCTGGCATCGGTCACCCCGGGGATTCCCTCGATCAGACCCCGGATCTGCTGCGCCACCTGCAGTCCCCGCTGCAGGTCGAACCCTCTAACCTCGATTTCGATCGGGTCGGTCGCGCCGAAGCGCAGCACGGAGAGCGCCCCTTCACTGGCACGCACGAAGATCCGTCCGCCGGGCACCCGCAGCTGGCGGCGCAGGACGGACGCAATTTCTTCGGTGCTGCGGGGCCGCCGGCCCCGTTCCACGAGGCGGATGCGCAGCGACCCGCGGTGCGATCCCGATCCGCCGAAGACGGCACTTCCCGCCGTCGTCGTGATCAGTTCCGCTTCGGGGGCCGCCTGGCGGACCGTGCGTTCCATCCCCTCGACCGCCCGGGTGGTCAGCTCCAGCCGGGTCCCCGTCGGCAGGGTCAGGTTGACGAAGATTTCCCCTTCGTCGGCCGGGGGGATAGTCTGTCGCCCCAGCAGCGTATAGCTCGCGGCCCCGATGATGAAGACGGCGGTGCTGATGGCGAACACTGCGCGGCGGTGAGCCAAAGCCCATCCCAGCAATTGCCGGTAGGACCGCAGCAGCCGGTCTGTCCACCCGCGCTCGGCGTGCTGGAGGTGGGGCAGCCGGGCAGCCAGCGTGGGGATGAGGGTCAGGGCGACGACCAGCGAGCAGAGATGCGAAATCGTGACCACGACCGCAAACTGATAGAACAACTGCGTGGTGATCGCGCTGCCGCCCCGCATCAAGACCACCGGCAGGAATACGACAACCGCGGTAAGCTGCGAGGCGATCACGGCCGAGGCCACCTCCTCCGTGCCGAACGTCGCGGCGGCCGCCCCGGAGCGTCCCTGCTGGCGGACGCGGAAGATGTTCTCGACGACAACGATCGCGCCGTCCACCATCATGCCGATGCCCAGCGTCAGCCCGCCCAGCGTCATCAGGTTCAGGCTGTAGTTAAAGAAATACATCAGCGCCAGCGTGGCGAGAATGGACAGCGGGATGGCGGTGGCCACGATCGCGATGCTGCGGACGTCGCGGAGGAACAGCACGAGCACCCCGATCGCCAGGAAGCCGCCGATCAACAGGGCTTCCTTCACTGAGCCGATGCTGCTGCGCACGAACCGCGCGTTGTCGCCCAGCACGATCACCTCGGCGCCGGGCAGCGTCGCCGACACGGCACGGGCTTCCCTCACCACGCCGTCGGCGACCGCGACGGTGTTGGCCCCGGACTGGCGCTGCACCTGGATCAGCACGCCGGGCGAGCCGTTGATGCGCACCAAGCTGGTCCGCTCCTCGTCCCGCTCATTGACCTGCGCAACGTCGGCCACCGTGATCGGCACCCCGCTGCGGGTGACCACCACGGTCTGCCGAACCTGAGCGAGGTTCCGGTACTGGCTGGACACCCGCAGCCCGAGGCGGCGGGTCCCCTCGGTGATCTGCCCGCCGGGCACGATCAGGTTGGTGCCGGCAATGGCGTTCATGACGTCCCGCTCAGAGACACCGAGCCCCTGCATGCGCACGGGATCGAGGTAGACCTGGATCTGCCGCCGCAGCCCGCCGGAAATCGTGACCTGGGCGACGCCACTCACGCGCTCCAGGCGGAACTGCAGCTGATCTTCGGCCAGTTGCCGCAGCTCACTCAGCCCCAGATCCGCGCTCCGCGCCACCAGACCGAGCTGCACAATGGGTTGCTGCGACGGGTCGAACTTGAACACGATCGGGTTCGACGCGCCGGCGGGAAGCCGGCGGCGGGCCCGCTCCACGGCCGCACGCACGTCCGCCGATGCGGCGTCGAGGTCGGTCCCCGACGGAAACGTGATCGTGACCGACGACGATCCTTCCGACGACGTCGAGGAGACGTCACGCGCGCCGACGGCTGCGCTGACGGTTTCTTCCAACGGGCGGGTGACCAGATTCTCGACCTCTTCGGGTCCGGCGCCGGGAAGATCGGTGCGGATGCTGAGGCGCGGGAAGGACAGCTCGGGTAGGAGCTCGATCGGCAAACTGAGCAGGCTGACCAGACCAATCAGCAGCACCATCCCGTACAGCATCAAGGTGCCGATGGGACGGGCGATGGCGAGGCGGATGAGATTCATGGGCGGCGCTGCCGTCCCGGCAGGAGCACCGGCATCCCATCGCGCAGGGCGCGGTGGCCGGAGACGGCGACGACTTCACCGAAGTGCAGCCCGCGGACGATCTCGACCACACCGCCGCTGGAAAAGCCCGTCTGCACACGCCGCTCGGCGGCCTTGGCGTCCTTGATCACAAAGACCACCTGCCCCCCGGGACGGTCGAGCACCGCATCCACAGGCACGACCAGAGCCTGCGGGCGGCGGGCCACGAGGATCTCGACCCCGGCGAACATGCCCGGCCGGAGCCGGTGGGCCGGATTGACGATGGCAATCTTGGCGTCCGCCGTGCGGGTGGCCGTCGACAGCAGCGGGCTGATGCCGGCGATCCGTCCGCCGAACGTCACACCTGGCACCGCCTCGGCGCGTACCGTGACCGGGAGTCCCACCGTGATGCGCGCCAGGTCGCGCTCGGTGACCGGGATCGTAATGAACACCGTGCTGATGTCGACCACGCGGACCAGCGCGATGGCCGGCGTCACCTGCTGGCCGACTTCGGCGAAACGCTTTGCCACGACGCCGGTCATCGGTGAGATGACGACGGTCTCGGCCAGCGCACTCTGCGCCTCGCGCAGAGTGACGGCCGCCTGCGCCAGACGGCTTTCCGCCTGCCGCAGCGCGACCTGCGCTTCGTCGACCTGCGCCTGCGAGACGCGTACGCTCTCCGGCCGCGGTTCGCGCCGCAGCATCCCGAGCTGCTGTTCCGCCGCGGCGACCCTGCTCTCTTGCAGGGCGACATCGAGCCGCGCCTCGTCGACGCGCTGCGCCGACACGTAGCCCTGTGCGAACAGACTTTCCATCCGCCGCAGCTGGGCACGACTGAACTCAAGGTTGAGGCGGGCCTGGCGGAGCTGCGCCTCGGCCTGAGCGATCTGCTCGGCGGGCACGCCGGAACTCAGCTGAACCAGCCGGGCGCGCTGGGTATTCAGGAAAGCCCGTGCGGATTCCACCTGCACACGCTGGTTCGCGTAGGCGGCGCGCGCCTGTTCGACGGCGAAGCCGAGGTCGCGACCATCCAGCCGCGCCACCAACTGTCCCACGCGGATAGCCTGGCCTTCCACAACGGGCAGCGCGACGACCTGACCGGACAATCGCGGAGCGACGTCGACGCTGGCACGGGCGAGGACTTCACCGACGTACGTGGCCACGACGCTCAGCGTCGTCCGCTGCACCCGCGCCGTCTGCACGACGGCACCGCCGGGGCGCGGGGCGGGGGCGCTCTGCGCCTGCCGCGCGCGCAGCGCGCCGACGGTCCGCCAGCCCAGCAGGCCGGCGATGACGACAATGATCGCAACGGTGAGTATTCTGCGCATCGATAGATGTGGTGAATTCGAGAGGGTGAACAGCCGCCCCTGTTTAGAGGCGGCTCTCCAGGCGGCGGATCAATCTGGTGAGGAGCACCTGGCGGGCCTGGGCACGGAACGAGGCGCGTCCCTGCGCTCCGGTTCCACCCGGAGCGAAGCCCGGTCCGCCGGGGCCGCGACGTGGTCCCTGAAATCCCTGTCCGCCTTGCTGGCGCCGCGCCTGCGCCTCCTGGCGCATCCGGTCGATCGTCGCCAGCTGCTCGGAGGTGAGAACCTTGCGGATGCTGTCCGCGAGCGCTTTCGATGCTTCGGTATCATTCGGGTCGGTATCGCGCAGCACTTTCAGCAGCGGCAGCACGACCGTGATCTGCTCCACGGTCAGCGCGGTGTCGCTGCGCTCGAGGGCGGCGAGGGCCACGGCGATCTGCAGCGCCGGATCCTGCTGGCCCTGCACGGCCTGACCCGGCCGCAGCTTGACGTAGGCGAGCACGCCCGCGGCGGCAACGACCATGGCGATGATGCCGATCACGACGCCTCGCTTCATACCTTGTCTCCCTACCAACGACCAGCGACCAGCGGGTTACTCGTAGCGCAAGGCGACGATCGGGTCCAGGGCCGCGGCGCGGCGCGCCGGATAGATGCCGAAGAAGATGCCCACCGCGGCCGCAAACCCAAACGCCATGATCAGCGAGCCGGGAGAGATCAGGGTTGCCCATCCCGCCAGGCTGGAGATGGCCCGGCTGCCGCCGACGCCCAGCGCGACGCCGAGCAGGCCGCCCATCAGGCTCATCACCACCGACTCCACCAGGAACTGCTTGAGGACATCCACCCGTGTGGCGCCCAGCGCTTTGCGGATGCCGATCTCGCGCGTGCGTTCCGTCACCGACACCAGCATGATGTTCATGATCCCGATCCCCCCGACCAGCAGGGAAACCGCGGCGATCCCGCCCAGCAGCAGGGTCATCGTCGCACTCACGCTCTGGAAGGCCGCCGCGATGTCGGCCTGGTTGCGAATGTTGAAGTCGCTCTCCTCCCCGGCCGGGATCTTGTGCCGGGCGCGCAGCACGGTCTCGACGTTCTCCAGCGCGGCGTTCATCAGTTCCTCGCTGCGGACCTTCACGTAGATCGCACGTACGAACGTCACGCCGAACAGACGGCGCTGCGCCGTGGAGAGCGGCACGAACACGACGTCGTCACGATCGTTGAATCCGGTCGCGCCCTTCTGCTCCATCACGCCGATGACGGTGAAGGCGGCATGGTTGATCTTGATCGAGGCGCCGATCGGCGCGGCGTTGCGGTCCCCGAAGAGATTCTCCACCACGGTGCGGCCCAGCACGGCCACGCGGGCCCGCGACGCCATGTCGGCGTCGGTGAGGAACGAGCCGTCCTGGACGTTGAAGTTCCGCACCAGCGGGTATGGCGGCGTGACGCCGCTGACTGAGGTGTTGGTGTTCTGATTCCCGGCAATCACCTGCGCGGGTCGGGAAAACTCCGCGCTCAGGGCCTCCACCTCAGGGACCTCGCGGGCCACCGCATCGGCATCCTCCTCGGTCAGGGTCTGCCGCGAACCGGCGGCCTGACGTACTCCGAACTGCGCCGTGCTGCCGGGGAAGATGATGAGCAGGTTGCTGCCCAGGGCACCGACCTGCTGGGCGACGCTCTGCCGCGCGCCCGCGCCGATGCTGACCATGCTGACGACCGCGCCGACGCCGATGATCACTCCGAGCATGGTCAGCACGGAACGCAGCTTGTTCGCGGCCAGCGAGCGCAGCGCGATCTGGATGCTGGTGCGGAGATTCATGGCACCGACCCCACAGCGTGGACGATCCGCCGGCGGGTGATCCATTCATCCGATTCGATATGCCCGTCGCGGAACCGGACCAGCCGGGCCGCGCACGCGCCAACGTCCGCCTCATGCGTGACGAGCACGATCGTAATCCCGCCGGCGTTGAGGCGCTGCAGCAGCGCCAGGATCTCGTCGCTGGTCGCGGAGTCCAAATTCCCGGTGGGCTCGTCGGCGAGGATCAACGACGGGGAGGTGACCAGCGCGCGGGCGATGGCCACGCGCTGCTGCTCACCACCGGAGAGCTGGGCCGGCAGATGGTGGGCGCGGGCGGCGAGGCCGACCGATTCCAAGGCCTGCATCGCCCGCTGCCGCCGGTCCGGCACCGCAGCGTAGATCAGCGGCAGCTCGACATTCTCGACGGCCGAGGTCCGCGACAGCAGGTTGAAATTCTGAAAAACGAACCCGAGTTTGCGGTTCCGGATGCGCGCGAGGTCGACGTCATCGAGCCGGCTGACGTCCACTCCGTCGAGCAGATACGCCCCCTCGGTCGGGCGGTCCAGGCAACCCATGATGTTCATGCACGTCGACTTCCCGGATCCCGACGGCCCCATGATGGCGACAAACTCGCCGGTGTCCACGCGCAGGTTGATGCCGCGCAGCGCCTGCACCTGCACGCCGTCCATTTGGTAGACCTTGGTGACGGCCTTCAGCTCGACGAGAGCCACGTTTGACACCCAAACTACCGTTGTCCGTTGGTCGATGGTCGTTGGTCGAACAGCCTATCCGCCGGGATCCCTGGCCACGACCAACCACCAACGACCAACCACCAACGACCAACGTCAGTTGGCATTAGCGTCTGGGCTGCCCCGGTCGCGGAAATTGTGGCTGGAATGGGTTCGTCGGTGCCGGGGCGGTCGACGGCGTCGTCCGCGCGGTCCCCAGATACACGACCTCTCCCTCCTGCAGCCCGCTCGTGATTTCGATGAACCGGCCATCGCTGAGACCGGTCTGCACAACCCGCGGAATGAGTTTGTCGCCGTTGACGATGAACACCGCCTTGCTCTCGGTGCCCCGCACGGCCTCCTCGGGCACGATTAGCACGCCAGTCCGTTTGGCCAGGATGAATTCCGCATCGACGGACATCCCCAGCCGCAGCTGGCGCTGGGGGTCGGCCACGTCAACCGTGACCGTGTACTGCCGCACGTTCTGCTCCACGACCGCCTCGGGCGCCACACGGGCAATGCGGCCGGAGAAGGTGATGTCCGGCAGCGCGTCGGCCGTAATCTGCACCTGCGCCGCCGGCGTCACGCGCGCAATGTCGGACTCATCCACCAGTACCTTGGCCAGCACGACGGACGTGTCGGCAAGCGTGAACACGATCGTCCCGCCCGTGCTGCTCCCGATCACGAACTGTCCGACCGACACCGATCGAGACACGACCGCACCCGTGATCGGGGCGACGATGCGTGTTTCCGCGACGCGATCCTGGGCGGCGCGCAGCGAGGCCGCCGCCGACTGCACGGACGCCTGCGCAGCGGCGACCTCTTCGCGACGCAGCCGCTCCTGCAGGACGCCGTTGCGCGCGTCGGCGAGCCCAATCTCCGCCTGACGCAGCTGCACGCGGGCGATGTCAATCTCTTGCGCCGTGGCGCCGGCCTTTACTTCGGCCAGCCGGGCCTGGGCTGCCGCCACCTGTGACCGTGCCACATCGACCTGCGCACGGGCCTGGTCGAGAGCGGCACGGGCGATGAAACCTTCCGCGAAGAGCTGTTCCTGCCGGGCCAGGTTCTGTTCCGCCAGAGTCAGATTGGACCGGGCCTGCCGGACGCTCTCTTCCGCCTGGCGGATTTCTTCGACGCGGGAACCGGCGAGCACCTGATCCAGTCGTGCGCGCGCGGCGGCCACGCCGGCTTCGGCCTGGCGGACCTGCGTCACGTTCGACGACTGCTGCACGCTGACCGACGTCCGCGCCTGCGCCAATCGCGCCTGCGCCCCGGCAAGGGCCGCCCGGGTGCTCTCCAGATCCGCGCGGGCGTCCGTGTCGTCGATTTCCGCCAGGACCTGACCCTTGGTCACGAACGCGCCTTCTTCGGTTTTTACCGACAGGACACGGCCGGTCGCCCGTGACCGTACTTCCACCGAAGAGACCGGTTCGACCGTGCCCGATCCCGAGACCGCCACCACGATGTCGCCCCGCGTCACCGTGGCGGTGCGGAATTGCGGTGCCTGGCTGCTGGCGCCGGAGCGGGAACGCCACACCCACACGACGGCGATCCCGAGGACCACCAGTCCGGCAATCGCCCATCGCCGGCGCGTCATGCCATCGCTCCCGCTGCGCTCGTCAGGCGGGCGAGTACCGGCTGGCCGAGATCATGCCGTAACGTCGCAATGGCCTGGTGCAAATCATATAGGGTCTGCACACTGCCGACGCGCGCCTGCACCAGATTCGACTGCGCGACCGTGACGTCGAGCACGGTGCCGACACCGGCGCGGTACCGACCGTCGGCGGCGCGGGCCGCCTCTTCCGCCGCCGCCAGCGCGGCCTGGGTGGCACGCACGCGTGCGACGAACTCGCGAACGCTCAGCGCCGACTGGAAGGCCTGCAGCTGCACCTGTTGGGTCGTGGTGTCCATGCGCGAGCGGGCCGCCGCCACATTGGCCCGCGCTTCTTCCACCGCGGCTTTCGCCTTCCCGCCGTCGGCGACCGGGTACGACGCGGACGCGCCCAATGACCATCCGGCCTGACCGGGGTTGGGGCTGATCTGCACGGACGCCCCCGCGGAGATGTTGATTAACACCCCGGCACGAATCTCGGCGATACGCAGCGCGGCCTCGCTGGCCCGCACGTCCGCGGCGGCCCGTTTCACTTCCGCCCGTGCGGCGGCGGCCTCCGTGGCCGCCTGCTCGGGAGTGATCGAAACGGGCTGCGGGTCGCCGGGATCGACGAGCGCAAAGGCCTGGACCAGCGGGACACCCATCGTGTTGCGCAGCGAGGCCTGCGTCAGGGCCACTTGGCCCTGCGCCGCGATCAGCTCCACCTCCGCCGAGGCCGCCGCGGCCTGGGCGGTGAGCACGTCCGCGCGGGCCGCGGTGCCGGCACGCACCAGCGCCTCCGCCTGACGAACCTGCTCCTGCGCGGCGCGGAGGGCGGCTTCGCGGGCTTCCACCACGCGGGCGGCGCGCAAGGCCTGGAAATATGCGCGGGCCGCCGCCACCGCCACGTCCTGCTTCGCGGCGGTCAGCGCAAACTGCGCGGATTGCAACCCCGCCTCGGCTTGCGCCACCTGCTGGGCGAGAATCCCGCCGTCATACAGCGGCAGCGATCCATCGAGGCTGACGCTGTGGGAGACTTTCGGATCGGTGCCCGTCGGCGTCCCTCCCGGGCCGAGGTTGCCCACCGACGCGTTCGCATTGATCGACACCGAAATGGCCCCGCCCGCCTTTGCCTGCACGACACGAGCTTCGGCGGCTTCCACGACCTTGGTGGCCGTAAGGATGGACGGGTGCTTGTCCAGCGCCGTGGTGACGGCCTGTTCTACCGTGAGGACGGGCGGCGCCTGCGCGGCGGCGGGCGACACCGCCGGCCCCAGCGCGATCGCTGCGGACGCGCACAGTACTGCCATCTGCAGCCACTTGCTGCGCATCGAAATCCTCCTCACAGGTGCCGTTGTATGACGAAGCGGACTCAGCGAGCGGTTTATCAGTTCGGCTGCTCGGGTCTGGTCTCCGCCGGCCGCCCCAGAGGCGAGAACTGCCGCAGCCGGTCGGCGAGATCGGTCAGGTGTGCGCTGACCCGCTGGTTGATGGTCCCCTCCGGATAGGTGCCATCCGCCGCGGCGTCGCCGGCGGGAATCCCCGTCAGCACTTCCAGCCCTTCGTCCACGGTGCGCACGGCCCAGACGTGAAACCGGCCTTCCCGCACGGCCTGGACGACTTCTTCCTTCAACATCAGGTTCGCCACATTCTGCGCGGGAATCATCACGCCCTGCGCCCCGGTGAGCCCTACCTGTTTGCACACCGCGAAGTACCCTTCCACTTTCTCGTTCACGCCGCCGATGGGCTGGATCTCGCCCTTCTGGTTCACGGACCCCGTCACCGCGACGCTCTGCTCGATCGGCGCGCCCGCCAGATCGGACAGCAGCGCGTACAGCTCCGTCGAGCTGGCGCTGTCGCCTTCCACCTCGCTGTAGGTCTGCTCGAACGTGAGCGAAGCGTTGAGGCTGAGCGGCCGCCCCTGCGCGTACTTGCCGCCGAGGTACGAGGCAAGGATGAACACGCCCTTGCTGTGAATCTTGCCGGACATATCGGTCTCGCGCTCGATGTTCACCACGCCCCGGCTGCCGACAAACGTCCGCGCGGTAATCCGGCTGGGGTGGCCGAAACTATAGTCGCCCAGCTGCAGCACCGACAGCCCGTTGACCTGCCCCGTCTGGACGCCGTCGACCGACAGCAACAGCTGCCCCTGCATGATCAGTTCCTGGATCTTCTCCTCGATGCGGTTGGATCGGTAGACTTTCTGTTCCACGGCCGTGCGGACGTCCTCGGCGGTGACGAGCGCGTGTTCCATGCGCCCGGCCCACGCCGACGCCTCGTAGACGATCTGCGCCACCTCGTTGAAACGCGTGGAGAGCTTGCGCTGGTGGTCGGCCAGCCGTGCGCTGTACTCCAGCACCTCGGCCATGGCGGTGCGGTCGAAGGGCCGCAGCTTCTCGCGGTTGCAGATCGCGCCGATGGCCGCCGCATACTGGGCGGTGGCGGCGTCGGTGCGGTCGACCTCGGTGTCGAAATCGGCCTTGATCGTGAACAGTTTGCGGAAATCGTCGTCCATCGTGTACAGCAGATGGTACAGCAGCGGCGTGCCGATCAGGATGACCTTGACGGTGAGCGGGATCGGTTCCGGCCGCAGGGTCGCCGTCGGGATCAGGCCCATCTGCTCGCCGATATTCTCGATGCGGGCCTCGCCGCTCTTCAACGCCCGCTTCAGCGCTTCCCAGGCGAATGGGCCGGTGAGAACGTCGCGCACCTGCAGCAGGACGTAGCCGCCGTTGGCCTGCTGCAGCGCGCCGGGTTTGATCATCGTGAAGTCCGTGACCAGTGCGCCGAACTCGCCGCGGTATTCGACTTTGCCCAGCAGGTTGTAGCATGTGGGGTTCCCTTCCACGAGCATCGGCGCGCCATGCTGCTGGCTGTTGTCGACCAGCAGGTTGACACGGTAGCGCAGGAACGGATCCTGCCGGCGGGCGATCTGAGGAAATGGCAGCGGCAAGGCCGGCGTCTCCTCGCCCTCTTTGAAATCGTCGAGGTGCTCGATCACATCGTCCAGCAGCAGCTCGAGGTGGGCCTGTACCTTGGGGTGCTCGGCGTACTGTTCCTTCAGCCGGGTGATGGGGTCACTGATCGTGGACCGCACCGCGCGTCGCTCCAGCTCGCGCAGCGCGTCGCGGGCCTCGCGCTCGATCGCGCGCACTTTGCGCAGGGCTTCGCCCACGCCGTCCTGCAGCTGCCGCCCGCGCTTGCTGATATCCTCCCGCTGGGCCTCGGACAGCGCGCCGAATTGATCGGGCGTCAGGGGCTCGCCGGACGGACCGACCGGGAGCGTGGAAATGCCGCTGGGGGACCGCTGCAGCACGAACCCCAGTTCCCGGGCCTGGGTCTCGAGTTCGGTCCAGATCTCGTTGATCCGCCGCTCGAATTCCGCCAGCAATTCTCCCCGCCGCGCCTCGAAGCGGTCGCTGGAGAAGAGCTTGCGGATAACATCCTGCAGCTCGACGACCAGCTCGTCGGCATCCTTGCGGAAGCGGGCCCCCGTGCCGGGCGGCAGCGAGATGGCAGCCGGCTGGTCGGGAATCTGGAAATTGTAGACGTAGCACCAGTCTGGAGGCGTCGGGCGGGCGGCGGCGACGGTCCTCACTTTCTTCATCGTGTAGGTCGTGCGGCCGGTGCCGACGGGGCCGGAGATGAACACGTTGTACCCGGGCTGGGACATGGTCAGCGCCAGGTCCAGCGCACGTACCGCCCGCTCCTGGCCCACGATGACTTCATCGGCCCGCAGCTCGGCGGTCGTTTCGAACGCGAAGATGGCGGGATCGCATTCCCATCGCAGCTGTTCCGGCTTCAGGGCGTGGCGACTGCGCAGATCAGGCGGTGCGGTCACGGGTACCTCCACGCTATGGAGCAGAAATGGAAAAGGTGGGATGAATCTCCCACCTCGAAGGGTAGCATGAAAAAGCCAGCGGCTGTGACCCAGTTAGGCCGGGTTAACCTAGGAGGCTAACTTCCTCCCATCTAGGCTCACACCCCGCTGGCAACTTTTATGCTACGCCCGCTGCATCGCCCCGTCAATTCGGAACCTTTGTTCCCCTAGCGCTTTTTGACCTCGCTGGGAAACGGGATCAATCCCGTTTGCCGCTTCTGGGCCACAGTCTTGGACTGCGGCACGCGCGGGTGGTGCATGAGGTTGAAGTCCAGCTTCTTGCCGCACACGCACACGCGCTCCAGTTCGCCGCCGGCATCGACCCAGATATTCCCGGCCTGCTCGGCCGCCGCACGAGCCGCATCCACCGCGCCGGACGCGCGCTCGTCGGCATCTTCCTGCTCGCCCAGCTGCCGGGGCGCGCTGCCGCTCAGCTCATACATCAACGCCTTGGGGTAGTAGACGGTGTACTTGCGGCCGCAGCTTCCACAGGGAAACGTGAACAACAGTGCCATGGACTCAATCATACACCTGCCGGCCAGAATGGACGTTATAGTAGAAGAAACACCACGAGGCGGAGGGTCTGTGATGGCTCGGCGGATGGTGCTCACGTTGATGGTCGGCGGCGGCGCGATCACGCTCGCGGCGCTGATGTATGCGGTTGGATTCCACGCCGGCGCGCAGGCCGCAACCCCTCCCGTCGGTCCGGTCGCCGTGCTCCCGGTGCAATCCCCCCCGCCGCTTCAGGAGTTTATCCCCATCCCGATGCCCGGCCAGGGTCCTGATGATCAGCAGGGCCGGGGGCAGGACGACCAGGGCCAGTGCCAGCCGACGATCCTCTTCTACTATCAGGGACGGCTCTATCAGCTCCAGCCGCAGCCCGGTCAAGGTCCGCAGGGCCAGCGGGGACGGCCCGGCAGCCCGCCCGAGTACTTCCCGCTCACACCGTATCAGGGACCCGCGATCCCGGGACTGCCCGGGATCCCGTTTGGACCCCAACAGCAGGGTCCGCTGCAGATCCCGATGAACCCGCCGCCTGGGCCGACCTTCCAACCCCAGAACCCCCGGTTTTAGCGCGCCTTCGTCATTGCGAGGAGCAGAGCGACGAAGCAATCTCAGATCTGGGATTGCTTCGCTTCGCTCGCAATGACGGCAAAAAGTTAGATCCCCGTTACGCGCATCGCGACGCTTTTGACGCGCGTATAGAACTGCAATCCTTCGATGCCGTGCTCCTTGAACGGCGAGCCCGAATCTTTGAAGCCGCCGAACGGCGTGTGCACGTCCCAGCCCACGGTCGGCAGATTGACGGCCACGCAGCCCGTCTCCACCCCGCGGGCGAACGCGTGCGCCGCCTCCAGGCTGCGGGTCACGACCGACGACGACAGCCCGTAGCGCGTGCTGTTGACCAGCGCAATGGCCTCCTCGACGTCCGCGGCGCGCATCACCACCACCACTGGGCCAAAAATCTCCTCCTGTGCGACCGTCATCGCCGGGGAGACGTTCGCGAGGATAGTCGGCGCCACGAAGTACCCGTGTTCGTAGCGGGCGCCGCCGAGGCGTTCCCCGCCGAACAGGACTTCGGCACCTTCGCGCTGACCGGTTTCCACCGCATCCAGCACCGTCTGCAACTGGCTGTCGTCCACGACCGGTCCCATCGTCGTGGCGTCCTCGAGTCCCGGTCCGACCGTGATGCGTTTGGTCGTCGCAAGAAACGCATCCACAAACGCGTTCTCGATCGGGGCCTCCACGATCACCCGGCTGGTCGCCGTGCAGCGCTGTCCGGACTGCCCGAACCCCGCCGACGCGGCGAGTTCAGCGGCGAGGACGGGATCCGCATCCTTTAGCACGACCATGGCGTTCTTGCCGCCCATCTCCGTCTGCACCCGCACGTTGCGGCCGGCCATTTTGGCCTGCAGATCCAGTCCGACGGCGGTCGAGCCGGTGAAGGTGATCGCCCGCACGGCGGGATGATCGAGCAGAACCGTGCCGACCGTGCGCGCCGGGCCGACGACCATGTTCACGACGCCGCGGGGCATGCCGGCGTCGTGCAGCGCGCGCAGCAGGTGCCAAGCCGACAGCGGGGTCAGCGAAGCGGGCTTCAGCACCACCGTGTTGCCGGCGATCAGCGCGGGGGCCAGCTTGCGGGCCGGGGTCAGGATGGGATCGTTCCACGGCGCGATGGCGACGACGACCCCGAGCGGCTCGTGCACCGTGAAGGTGAACACGCCGTCGCGCTCGTCGGGAAGGTAGTCGCCGATCGGCAGCCGCCCGTACGCCCCGTAGTAATCGAAGAAGTAGGACGCGCGGACCACCTCTCCCCGCGCCTCCCGCAGCGTCTTACCCATCTCGCGGGTGAGATCGTGGGCGATGGCCTCGGACCGTTCGCGGATCAACTCCGCCGTGCGGCGCAGGATCGCCCCGCGGGCCACCGGCGTCAGGCCCTTCCAGGCGGGAAAGGCCGCGGCCGCGGCATCGATGGCCTGATGGACTTCCTCCGCGCTCAGCGAGGGGAATTCCGCCACCACCTCCGTCGTATCCGCGGGATTGACGTCAGTCAGCGTCTCACCGCTCCGGGTATCGATCCATTCCCCGGCCACCAATACCTTGTAGCGCTCTGTCATGGTGTGTGTCCTCCCGGTTGAAAAGTACCCAGCAGGCAGTAAGCAGTCGGCAGCAACAACAATACTACACTGCTTGAGGGTTTGGCTGCCTACTGCGTACTGCATGCTGCCTACTGCCAGCTGCGTACTGCCTACTGTCCTCGCTGGTGTTACCATGAATTTGCTGACCGAGGAGACTATGGAGATTCCCGAGAACGTTCGACGGTTTCTGGAGAAGCCCAATGCGGCCGTACTGGCGACGGTGAGCCCGCGGGGACGGCCCCAGGCAACGCCGGTCTGGTTCGAGGTCGAGGGGAACCGCATCCTCGTCAATACCTCGACCGGCCGCGTCAAACTCCGGAACATCGAAGCGAACCCCAATGTGGCCCTGACGATCGTGGACCCCGAGAACATGTACGCGTACGTGCAGATCCGCGGACGGGTGGTGAAGTTCAACCGGGCACGCGGTGCGCAGGACATCGACCGGTTGTCGATGCGGTACCATGGGCGGCCCCATCAGTACATGCCGACGGACGGGCCGGAGAAGCGCGTCAGTCTGTGGATCAGGCCGCGCAGCATCAGCGGCCTGAGACGGCGGTAGGAGGGTTGGGGATGGCGCACACCTACGGCATGATCCTGGATGGGCGGCAGGTGAGTGCGCTTGAGGGCGGCACCTTCCAGGTCCTGAATCCGGCCAATACCGACGAGGTCGTAGGGACGGTGCCGAAGGGCGGCCGCGAGGACGTCCGCCGGGCGGTCGATTCGGCGCTCAACGCGTTCGAGGGCACCTGGTGGCCGCGCATCTACGAATCGCGGCGCCGGGGCAGAGTCCTGCAGCGCTACGCGGGGTTGGTGGAGGGGCGGAAAGACGAGCTGGCCCGGCTGCTGACCCGCGAACAGGGGAAGGTCCTGGCGGAATCCCTCAGCGAGCTCGATAGTCTGATCAACACGTTTGATTACTACTCCGGCTACGGCGGGAAGCTCATCGGGTCGGTGATCTACACGCGGGATGGGAACAGCATCATCAAGGTGGAAACGCGCAAGGAACCGATCGGGGTCTGCGCCGCGATCCTGCCGTTCAACTTCCCGGTATCGCTGTATGCGTGGAAGGTGGCCCCGGCGTTGATGGCCGGCAATGCGGTCGTCATCAAGCCGGCCAGTACGGCCGCGCTCACGGACATCCTGCTCACCGAACTGCTGCACGAGGCCGGCGTGCCCGCGGGCATCGCCAACCTGGTCACCGGACCCGCCTCGTCCGTGGGCGAGGAGTTGATCCGCCACCCGGGGGTGAAAAAGATCGCCCTCACCGGTTCGACTGCAACCGGCAAGCACATCTATGCCGCCGCCGCCGAAGGGCTGAAACACGTCACCCTGGAACTGGGCGGCGCCGATCCCACCGTGGTCTGTGACGACGCGGATCTGGAACGTGCCGCGGAGACGATCGTGCGCAGCGGGCGGTTCCGCAACGCCGGGCAGTCGTGCACGTCGGTGAAGCGCGTGTACGTCTTCGCGAACATCTTCGACGAGTTTTCGAGTCTGGTGGCCGGCGCGGCGCGGCGGCTCCGCGTCGGCGATGGGCTGGAGACGAGCACCGACATGGGGCCGCTGAACAATGCGCAGGTGCGCGAGGACGTCGAGCAATTGCTGGCCGACGCTGTTGAGCGCGGCGCGGTGCTGGTCGCCGGCGGCGGCCGGCCGGAGGGCCCCGCCTATGCGAAGGGGTACTTCCTGCGGCCCAGCGTGCTGGTCGACGTTCCCACCGACGCGAAGATCTGGCAGGAGGAGTGCTTCGGTCCTGTGCTGCCCTTGATGAACGTGCGCGATCTCGACGAGGGAATCGAGCGCGCCAACAGTTCCCCGTACGGCCTGGGGTCGGCGATCTGGTCCAGCGATGACCGGCGGATCGAACGGTTCGTCGACCGGATCCAGTCGGGGATGGTGTGGGTGAACTACAAACCGCTCAGCGTGCCCGAGGCGCCCTTCGGAGGCGTGAAGGACAGCGGCATCGGGCGGGAACTGGGAGCGGAGGGACTGGCGGAGTACCTGGAGACCAAGTCGGTCCGCCGTTACGTCGGCAGCACGCCGGCGTCAGACTGATCGTATCGAGGAGCGCCCCGATGGCTGCGCTGTTTCGCGGCATGAGCTCCCTGCTGGAAGTGGCCCTCCGCAGCGGCGTGATCTACGTCGCGATCCTGCTGGGCATGCGGTTTGCGGGAAAGCGGGAGCTCGGCCAGATGAACGTCATCGACCTCGTCGTGATCCTCCTGATCGCCAATGCCGTCCAGAATGCCATGGTCGGGTCGGACAACACCATCGCGGGAGGGATCGTCGCCGCGTTCGTGATCCTGGCCCTGAACAAGGCGGCCTCGGCGGTCGCGGCGCGCAGCGAGCGGTGGAGAGTCTTTCTGGAAGGAAAGCCGACCCAGCTGATCGCTGACGGCAAGCTGCTAATGGAGAATCTGCGCAAAGAGGGTGTCACGAGCGATGAAGTCGAGATGGCGATGCGGGAACGCGGGTTCGCGTCCATGAAAGAGGTCAAGCAGGCATTCCTGGAGACCGATGGAACCATTAGCTTCATCGATCACGCCTCGCGGATCGCGCGTACGCGGAAGCACATCCGCCAATTCCGGCACTGACGGCGTCACGGAGGGGAGCCCATGGGAGTGACGACGAAGACCATCCGGCCGCAGCTGTCAGAAGCCGCCGCGTCGCGCACCGTGGCGCTGCTCGACCGCCTCTTCGGGGGGGACCGGGACTTTACGGTGCGGCTCTGGAACGGAACGGTCCTTCCTCCGGCCACCGGCCCGTCGCAGTTCACGCTGGTCCTGAACCATCCCGGCGCGCTGCGCCAGATGCTGCTGCCGCCGAGCGACCTCGCGCTTGGCGAAGCGTATGTCCGCGGCGATTTCGACGTCGACGGCAGCCTCGAAGCCGCCACCGCGTCCGGCGTGCGGATGGTCTCCCGGCCGCGCTCCTGGGGGGAGATCGCCCGAGTGGCGATGGAGCTCCTGTCGCTGCCGAACGTCAAGGCCTCGGGAGACGTCCCGCCGCGGGCGCGCGTGCAGGGGCTGCTTCACACGCCGGCGCGGGATCGGCTCGCGGTGCGCCACCATTACGACGTCGGCAATGACTTCTACGAGCTGTGGCTGGACCGGCGGATGGTGTATTCCTGCGCGTACTTCCCGACCGGCACGGAAGACATCGACACGGCGCAGACCGCGAAGCTCGAACACACCTGCCGCAAGTTGAGGCTGCAGCCCGGCGAGCGGCTGCTGGACATCGGCTGCGGGTGGGGCGGGCTCGTAATGTATGCCGCCGAGCGGTTTGGGGTGCAGGCGGTGGGGATCACCTTGAGTGAACCGCAGGCGGCGCTGGCGCGGGAGCGGATCGCGGCGGCGGGACTGTCGGCGTCATGCCGGGTGGAGGTCGTCGACTACCGCGAGTTCAGCGCAGAACCGTTCGACAAGATCGTCAGTGTGGGGATGTTCGAGCACGTCGGCCGCGCAAAACTGCCGGAGTACTTCGCCCACGCCTCGACCCTGCTGCGGCCGGGTGGGCTGTTCCTCAACCATGGGATTGTCGGCTATGCGGTCCGTACGCCGTGGCGGCGGATCGGCGGCAAGAGTTTCATCGACGCGCACATCTTCCCCGATGGGGAACTGCTGCCGCTGGCGTACACGCTCGACGTGGCCGAGCGCACCGGGTTTGAAGTCCGCGACGTGGAGAGCCTGCGGGAGCACTACGCCAGAACGCTGCATCACTGGCTGCAGCGGCTGGAGCGGAGACAGGACGACGCCGTGCGACTGGTGGGCGAAGGGAAGTACCGCACCTGGCGGCTCTATCTGGCGGGCTCGGCCAACGGGTTTGTGACCGGCCGCGTCAGCGTATTCCAGTCCCTGCTGGCAAAAGCCGACGCGGGCCAAGTGGCCTTACCCTGGTCCCGCGCCGACCTCTATCAGTAAACCACTCCGTCAATCTCGGTTACTGCGCCTGTCCGGCAGCAACCGTGACCTCGACTTTCCCTTCCGCCTTCTTCTCATTGACGGTGACGACGTACCATGCCTTGCCGTCGGCGCGGGCGAACCAGAGGGCAAACTCCCGGTTCCCGTCTGACGTGCTTTCGTTCGTGAACGATTGCGAGAAGCCTTGGGGCGCATTGGCCTTGTAGTAGTCGCGGACCTTCTCATACGGATCCGTGGTTTCCATCGTCACCGTCGACCACTGTCCCGTGGATCCCGTCGGGCCGGCGCCGCTGTAGCTGGAGGAGTTCGTCTGGGTCGCCCCAGGGTAGGTCAGCAGGTTCTGTGCCGCCGGGGCGGCGGCTTCAGGGGTGCCGGGAGCCGGAGCGGGTTGTGCGGTTGGAGCGGGTGCCGGAGGCGGTGTGGCCGCCTGGCGGTTGCAAGCGGTCAACAACAACGCCACTGCCATCACGAGCACAACTACTCTCATAATGTCTCTCTCCTTTTGGTCAGGGGAATAGCCCGGAGTGTTTCGATTCCGCCGCTTCGTTACCCTTCGGCTACGACGATGATCTGGTCGGCCTCGTCGAATGCGACCGGATCGGACTTGCGGGGATTCAGCACCACGCCGTGGCGCGTCGGGTCGCCATCGGATTCCCGGCGGCGGCGGTAGCCGATCGCCACCTCACCACGCTGCGCCGCCGCCTCGATCAGCGTGGAGAAACTGACGGGCGCGCCCGGCGCCACGTAGGCCGACACCGGTTTGAGATACACTTCCGACCCCTCGGGATCAAATAGATCCGAGAATACGGCGGCGAGCGCCTTGTTCTCGGAGATCTGGGAGAGGATCAGGCCGACGAGCCGTTTGCTGACGATGAAGTCTTCAACCCGGCGCCCCTCTACCAGGATGCGGTTCCGCACGTCAAGCATCTCCGTGACGATCGAGAACCGCGCCCCGGTGCGCTCGGCGATGTCGCGCAGGTGGAGCAGGGTGACAATCGTACGTGCGTCTGCCTGCTGCGGGTCCAAGCGGTCTGACGCCAGCACAATCACGTGATCGAATCGCCGGACGTCCAGCGCGTC
>DASXUC010000154.1:0-1867 GCA_036505015.1 bacterium
CTGCTGCGGCTCACCCGGAGAATGTGGCGGACGCTCTCGGGGCTGCCGAGTTCTCCCATGACGAACACGAGGTTTCGCGTCAGATGCCAGTTGGGGCTGGGGATGTGCATCCCGACCAGATCGGGTTCATCGCGCGCCACGCCGGCCAGCAGGCGGCACAGTTGCCGCCGGCGCGTGGCCTGCGCTTCCCGGTCCAACAGGCGGAGGACCTTCGGAACCGCGTCCGGCGCAATCTCGCGCAGGGCACGTTGTGCCGTCACCGCCGCAGGGTCATCCTCGGAAAGGCCCGCGGCGACTAGGAGGTCCAGCACGCCTGCATCCAGCACGCGGGCGATCGCCGCCTCAACGCCGGCCCGGTGCTGTCCCGCGCGGCCGGCCGCCTGGCGGAGTACCCGCAGCGCCGAGGCCACCAGGTCCAGCCGGTCCGACTCGGCGAGCGTGGGCAGGTGGCCCGCGAGGATGTTGGCGGTTTCGACCAGCTGCTCGGGTTCGTCTTCAAGATGGATCAGATTGATCAGCGTCGTGACGGTGTCGACAATCACGAACGGCTCGGCGAGCCGGTCAACGTCACCGAGCAGGGAGCGTTCCTCGCCCGGGAGCAGTTCCAGCATCTCGGGGGGAATGTCGGTCCAACCGTCATCAACGGTGTCGCCCGCCGCCGCAGTCCGGGCGTGGGGCGGCTCCACTGCGACCCCGTGCGCCGCGAGGGCGGGCTGGAGGGAGGCGACGATTTCCGACAGCTCGCCGGGCAAGACGTTGAGTTGCTCGAGGAAACTGCTGATCTGGCTACCCACGGCCGCGTGATCGGGGAGGCCCAGGATCAGCTGGGCGATCTCGTTGCCGCTGAGTTCGGCCACGATGGTTCGCGCCACGCCGCCTTGGGCAGCTTTGCCGACCAATTCACGGGTGATGTCCGACCGGAGGGGCTCGTCCAGCAGCAGGTGAGCCCGCGCGAGAATCCCGAAGAGCGATTCCTGGTCTTCCAATGGTTCGTCGAGGATCGTGCGGTCCAGCGCCTCCAGGGCGCGCATCATCCCAGGGAGGGGTGGGTCTCTCCCGGACTGGGCGGCAAGTTCGTACAGCGCAGTCAGCAGCCGCGCCGTCGCCTCAGGACCACCGCGCAGGATCTCGAGGACGAGATCGCGTTGCTCCCCCGACAGGCGGTCGCCGTTCAGCAGGCCGGTCAGCGTATCGAGTTCGGTCCCCCGTAGTTCGCCTTGGCTAAGTGCCACGCCGGTGACGACGACGTGAGGCAAATCGGCGGGTGCCAGGACACGCTCAATCCCGCCCAGCGCATCGAGGCTCTGCCGGTCGTGGGAGAGTCCCGCCAGCAGCGTCCCGAGCTCCTGCTCCGAGACGCCGGGCAGGATGGCGATGGACGCGACGTTGCGTAAGTAGAGGTAGTACGCGAGAGAGGACGCTCCACCATCCTGCAGCGTCTCCCCGCCGATTCCGAGACGATCCCGGCCGACCTGGATGGTCAGCGGCCCCGCCGTCTGGAGGTAGCCCTGCATCGTCGCTCCAAGCCCCGGTAGGATGCTCTGCGCGACCGCGTGCTGCGCCGAATACAGCCCAAAGGTCTTGAGCGCGACGTGGAGCTGCCGCAATACGACCGCAAGGAGCTGCCGCTGCGAATCTTGCATCAATCGCATGATACCCTGAATACGACCATGGCGGAGCGCGCGGAAATCAGCGAAGCGGAGCGTGATGCGGCGCGGCTCGTCGTCCACCGGCTGGGCGGCGCGTTCCGGGCGGTACGGCTCTACTCGCCCGGGCACGGGTTTACCCAACGGGCCATTGTCAACGCGCTGGCCGCAGTAGACGCCTACCACCGCGAGCGCGGCCCCCTCAAGCTCGTCGTACTGCC
>DASXUC010000155.1:0-7037 GCA_036505015.1 bacterium
GCCATCGTCGTCATGTCGAGCGACCAACCGGACCGCATCGTTGCGGTCAGGCAGGTCAGTCCGCTGATCATCGGTCTCGGCCAGGGTGAGACGATCCTGGCATCGGACATTCCGGCCGTGCTCTCGCATACCCGTGACGTCATGATCATTGAAGACGGCGAGCTGGCAGTGATCACCTCCGCCGGCGCATCCATTCAGACCGTCTCCGGTGAGGCGAAGCCGAAGAAGTCCCTGCACGTCACCTGGGATGCCGCGATGGCGGAGAAATCGGGCTACCCGCACTTCATGCTCAAGGAAATCCACGAGCAGCCCCGGGCGATCCAGGAAACGATGATGGGCCGGTTGGACGCCGAGGGGGGCGTGGAGCTCGACGGGGTCCACCTTCCCGCCGAGTTCATCGACGGGCTGCAGAAGATCTGGGTCACGGCCTGTGGGACTGCCTATCACGCGGGGCTGGTTGGACGCTGGCTGATCGAGCATCTGGCGCGTATCCCCGTCGAGCCGGAATTGGCCTCGGAGCTGCGCTACCGAGAGGCCCTCATCGACCCCCGGACGCTGGCCGTCGCGATCAGCCAGTCCGGGGAGACGGCCGATACGCTCGCCGCGATGCGCGAAGCCAGGCAGCGTGGAGCCCGCATCCTCGCCGTTACCAACGTCGTGGGAAGCACGGTCAGCCGCGATGCCGACGACGTGCTGTACATCCGCGCGGGGCCTGAGATTGCCGTCGCCAGCAGCAAAGCGTACGTGACGATGCTGATCGCTCTGCAGATGCTTGCCCTCGACCTGGCACTCCGCCGGGGGACGATGCAACCTGCCGACGCGTCGGTGATGATCCGCGAGATGAAGGCGCTGCCCGGGAAGGTGCAGGAGGTGCTCCGCCGCGAGCCGGCGGTGGCCGAGCTCGCCCGGCGGCTGGCCGGCGCCGAGCACGCCTATTTCATCGGGCGCGGGCTGGATTTCGCGGTCGCGATGGAGGGGTCGCTCAAGCTGAAGGAGATTTCCTACGTCCATTCCGAGGCGCTGGCCGCCGGTGAGCTCAAGCACGGCACGCTGGCCCTCGTCACGGCGGGGACGCCCGTCTTCGCACTCGTGACGCAGCGGCACGTCTATGAGAAGACGCTGTCCAACATCCAAGAGGTCAACGCCCGCGGCGGCGACGTGATTGCCGTCGCCTACGACAGTGATACCGAGATCGCCAAGCATGTCGGGACGGTGCTGCGCATCCCGGACACGCTGGATCTCCTCGCGCCGGCCCTGGCGATCGTGCCGCTCCAGCTGTTTGCGTATTACGTCGCGCGCGAACGGGGCAACGATATCGACCAACCGCGCAACCTCGCGAAGAGCGTCACGGTCGAATAACGGGATCGCGGGGACAGGGGAACGGGGGAACGCGGCCAAATCAGTTAGTTGCTTGAGGAGTGCGGCGCGCTCCCGCGTTCCCGCACTCCCCGCGTTCCCGACGTTCTCAAAAGGGTGTCCGGTGATCTCTGACGAGTTGCTCCAGATCCTGGCCTGCCCGCTCGACAAGGCCCCTGTCGAGTTGCAGGGGGACCGTATCGTTTGCACCCAGTGCGGGCGGCGCTACCCCGTCCGCGACGGCATCCCCGTCATGCTGATCGACGAGGCAGAACTGCCCGATGGCCGGTGATGTAACGGCGTCTGCACAGTCTCCACAGTTTTATCCGTCTTCTCCGTCTGATTCATTGGGCCCGATTTCGGTCGCGCTGTGGACGCCCGAGACTGGGAAGACAGAGAAGACTGAGAAGACGACGTCATGATAGTCAAGGGCGTCGGCTCCGACATCGTCGAAGTGGTGCGGATCGAACAGGCCGTGGCCCGGTGGGGGGAGGCGTTTGTCTCGCGGGTGTTCACCAAAGCGGAGGATGAGCGCTCCCGCAACCCGCGTGTGCGGAGCATGCGTCTGGCGGCCCGATTCGCAGCCAAAGAGGCGGTGATGAAGGCGCTGGGGTTGGGATGGCGTGCCATGGCCTGGCACGAAATCGAAGTCGTCAATGACCCGCTGGGCAAACCGACCGTGGTGTTGTGGGGAGGGGCACGCGCCGCTGCCAGCGAGCAGGGCATCTCGGACATCCTGATTTCGCTGTCCCACACCCACGAGCTGGCGTTTGCGAGTGCGGTCGCGCTTTCAAACAAGAAATGACGTTCATCGTTCATGGGTTCTTGGTTCATCGTGACAGCCAATCACGAACCATGAACCAGGAACCATGAACCAGGAACCATGAACGATAACTAGGGGGTTCACGCATGAAGGGGTTGGTACTGACGGCACAGTGGGACCCGCGGCCGGACTATCCGGTCACGGAGACGGAACGCGAGACGCGGAAGGCGGTCACGGGCAGCAATGTTTGGCGGCGGCCGGGCGTGGCTGTCGCCGACGTCGCCGAGCCCCTGCTGGGGCCGAAGGACGTGCTCATTCGGCCACGCGCCTGCGGGGTGTGCGGATCGGACGTGCACTTCTATGAGACCGATCGCGACGGCTACATGCTCTACCCTGGGTTGACCCGGTTTCCGGTGGTCATCGGGCACGAGTTCTCCGGAGAGATCATTGAAGTTGGGCGCGACGTGACCGATCTGCGGATCGGGGACATGGTGACCTGCGAGGAAATGATCTGGTGCGGAGAGTGCACCCCCTGCCGGAACAGCTACCCGAACCAGTGCGAGCGGCTCGAAGAGATCGGGTTCACGATCGACGGCGCCCAGGCCGAAGCGATCGCAATCGGCGCGAAGTACTGTTGGAAGATCAACGCGTTAGGGGATCGATACGGCAACGCCGAAACGGCGTATGAGGCCGGCGCGCTGTGCGAACCGACGACGGTAGCGTACAACGCGATGTTCACGCGCGCGGAGGGGTTCAAACCCGGCGGCCACGTGACCGTGTTCGGGACGGGGCCGATCGGCTTCGCGGCGATCGCCCTGGCGCGTGCAGCCGGGGCGGCGAAGATTATCGCGTTCGAGGTCGCACCGCTGCGGCAGGAACTGGCGCGGAGAGTCGGCGCCGACGTGGTACTGAATCCGGTCGACCTGTCCTCCCGCGGGACTTCGCCGCACGAAGCCATTCTAGAGTTGACCGGCGGCGAGGGCGCGGCCATGCACGTGGAGGCGGCCGGGGCGCCGACCCGCACCATTCCCGAGATGGAAGCGTCCCTGGCGATCGGCGGGAAACTGGTGATGATCGGGCGGGCCGCCGAGCGCGCCCCCGTGTACCTCGAGCACTTCCAGACGCACGCCGCACAGATCTATGGAGCGCAGGGCCACTCGGGCTACGGCAACTTCCCGTCTGTCATCCGGCTCATGGCAGCCGGACGGATCGACCTCACTCCGATCATTACCAGCCGGTTCACCCTCGACGAGGGCGTCCAGGCTATCCAAAAAGCTACCAAACGCGAAGACGGAAAGATCATGATCAGGTCTTGAGGGCGTCTACCCGGTCTGCCCAGTCTACCCGGTCTGCCCAGTCTACCCTGTCTACCCTGTCTACCCAGTCACTGCACCAAGCCGGGTTGAGACTGGGAAGACTGTGAAGACGGAGGAGACTGGGAAGACGATTCTTGAATTGTGTCCATGCCTCGATTCGCTCTTTCCCGATACTTCGGATAGGGTCGCACTGCACACCCTGGCGGACCTGGGCGTGCGTCAGTACGAAATCTGGGATTGGCGGGAGCACGACGTAGCCGCGCTCCGGTACGCCCGTGCCGAGCTGGGACTGCAGCTGGCTGCGTTCAGCGGGACCACGTTTGCCGAGCCGCTGCTGACCCCTGAGGCGCACGCGTCGATGCTGACCCATCTGCGCCGCTCCCTGGACCTTGCGGAAAGCCTGGGTACGACCATGCTCGTCACACACGTCGGCTATGCCGTCCCCGGACGGTCACACGCAGATCAGCGCCAGGCGGCGGCGGACGGCCTGCGGGCCGCGGGTTCGCTGGCCGGTTCCGCGGGCGTCACCCTCTTGGTTGAGCCGCTGAACTCGACAATCGACCACCCTGGGTACTTCCTCGACTCTTTGCCCGCGGCGCGCACGCTTATTGCCGACGTGGGGCAGCCTTCCGTCCGGCTGCTGCTCGACGTCTACCACATGTGGTTGATGCATCCGGACCTCGTCGTGCAGCTGCCTGACATCGCGGTGGAAACCGGCCACCTCCACGTTGCGGATGCCCCGGGGCGCCACGAGCCCGGCACGGGCGCCATCCCCTGGCCGGAGGTGATGGCCGGCATGGCCGATGGAGGATACCGGGGGATGATCGGTCTCGAGTACTGGCCGCTTTCAGCACCGGCTGACGCGCTTGCCCAGACCCGGCAACTCCTCCGCTGCGAAAATGCGTCTTCCCAGTCCTCCCGGTCTACCCGGTCTTCCCCGTCTCTACCTGAGAGCCGTCCGGGGTCGACTGGGCAGACGGGGCAGACTGGGAAGACTGGGTAGACGCCGTTGTTGTTTGGTCTGAACGGCGCCACGACCGGACAGGCGGACCTGCAAACCGATATCGCGGTGGCGGCGGCGGCGGGCTACGACGCGGTGGAGCTCCGCGACACCAAGCTGGATGCGTATCTCAGGGCCGGCGGATCGCTGGCCGGTGTGCGCGTCCTCTGCGGCGACTCCAATCTCTCCGTGGCCGGTTTGAACACGCTGGAAGACTCGACGCTTGCGGCCGGTCCGGCGCGACAGGCTCTGCTCGAACGCTGCCGTCAGATGTGCGCGTGGGCGCGTGACCTGGCATGCTCGTTCGTCATCGCGGTGCCGAGCTTTCTGGGGGGAGAGGACCCGAAGACCATGACGGCTCAGACTGTCGGCGCCTTGCGACAGATGGGCGCCGTGGCCGGCGAGTACGGGGTCCGCATCGGCTTCGAATTTCTCGGTTTCCCTACCTGCTCGGTGCGGACGCTGGGGGAGGCGCAGAGGATTGTCGTCGAGGTAGCCGATCCGGCTGTGGGCCTCGTGATCGACGCGTTCCATTTCTTCGCCGGCGGCTCGACGTGGACCATGCTCGACGCCGTCGATCCCCACCATCTGTTCGTGGTGCATCTCGACGATGCGGAAGACCGCGCGCTGAGCGACCTGACGGACCGGCACCGCCTGCTGCCGGGGGACGGCGTGTTTCCGCTGAAGGAGTTCGTCCGGCGCCTGCAGGCATCCGGCTATCCCGGCGTGTACTCCCTCGAGTTGTTCCGGCCCGAATACTGGCAGTGGGATCCGTACGAATTGGCGCGGATCGGGAAAGCCAAGATGGAGGCCCTATTCGTGAATAGTGACTCGTGAATCGTGAATCGCAAGATCGCGGATATCTCGATTCACCATTCACGATTCACGGTTCACGAATTTCGATGACACGAGGATTTCGATGCCGATAAGAGTGGGTATCTTGGGGGCCGGGTTCATCGGCCGGGTCCACGCGCTGAATCTGCGCGCCGATAACCGCGTGCAGATCGCGGGCATCGCCGATGCCATACCGGCGGCGGCTCAGAAATTATCCGCCGAGGTGGCGGCTCCGGCATTCACCGACCTCGCCGGCCTGCTCGGCGCGGGGGTCGATGCCGTGTACGTCACCACGCCGAACACGACCCACGTCGAACCGGTCCTGACCGCGCTGAACGCAGGCGTCCACGTCTTTTCAGAGAAGCCTATGGCCACGTCGCTCGACGGCGCGCGGCGGATACGGGCCGCGGTGGGCTCGGGCCGCCGCGTGTACCAGCTCGGATTCAACCGGCGATTCGCCAACGTCTATGCGTACGCCCGACGCCTGATCGACGAGGGCCGGATTGCGCCGCTGGTGGCGCAAATGAAGCACAACCGCGGCGAACTCCAGCAGCCTCCGTGGACGTCGAACCCGGCCGTCACCGGCGGCTACCTCTATGAAACGCCGGTCCACCTGTTCGACATGGCGCGCTTCCTCTTCGGCGATGTGGTGGAGATCCAGGGCTGGGCCCGGCAGAGCGTCTACCGGGAGCCGGACGGGTTCACCATGCTGCTGCGGACGGCGTCGGACCTGATCACCTCGTTCACGAGTGTCGCCCACACCAGCTGGCTGTACCCGTACGAACGCGTCGAGGTCTACGGCGCGCACGCCTCGGTGGTCACCGAGGAGCTCGAGCGAGCCTGGTTCAGTTCCGGCGCGCGCGCGCAGGTGGAGGGCGTGGACTGCTTCCAGATGCCGTTCGAGCGGAAGTGGGGCTATGTCGTCGAAGACCGCCTGTTCATCGATGCCGTCCTGGGGGAGCGCGCGCCCGCCGTCACGGCCGACGACGGCTACAAAGCGACGGAATTGGTGGAGGCGTGCTATCTGGCGGTGCGGGAGAATCGCACCGTGACGCTGCCGCTGGCGGGCTAACTTCGTGAATAGTGAATCGTGAATCGCCAGACCTTGATTCCTCGATTCACCATTCACGATTCACGATTCACCTGACCACCACCGAAACATGGAATAGCCAATGTACCGGTTACTAGTGGCCGACATCGACGGCACACTGATCACGTCCGAACGCCGGATCCCTGATGCCGTGCGGGCGGCCGTCGCCGCCGCACAGGCGCGGGGCGTGCTGGTCTGTCTTGCCACGGGGCGCATCTGGCCGTCGGCCGAGCCGTTCGTGCTGGGCCTGGGCTCTGACCCGCCGGCGATCCTGGCCAATGGCGGGATCGTCTATGATTTCCGCGCCGACAAGGTGCTGCGGCAGGTTCCCTTGGCCTATGAACACGCGCGCGGCGTCCTGGAGTTGATGCGCTCATTCCCACGGGTCCAGCCACACCTGTACGCTCACAACCGCGTCTACGTCGGGCGCGTGAACGTCCACAGTGAGCTGTACCGTCGTAAGGACAAGCTCGTGATCGAAGAGGTCGGTGATCTGCTCGCCTTCTTGCCGCCCGATCCGACAAAGATCCTGATCATCGGGGAGCGCCACGACCTGGTGGAGGCGGCCGCGGCCATCGGGCACCTGCCGTATCCGATCAACATGGTGTTCTCGGAGCATACGTACCTGGAGGTATTGCCCACGGGAAGCTCGAAAGGCGCGGCGCTGGAGTTCGTCGC
>DASXUC010000156.1:0-24709 GCA_036505015.1 bacterium
GCCCGGCCGATGCGGACGATGGTCGCGCCCTCTTCCACGGCTACCTCGAAATCGTCGGACATGCCCATGGAGAGATATCGCAGCTGCAACCCGGGGATTCCAAGGGCGTTGAGCCGGTCGCGGAGATCACGGAGCCGGCGAAAGATTGGGCGAACCGTTTCGGGGTCGTCCATCATTGGGGCTATGGTCATCAGACCGGTCACGTTCAAGCCCGGCAGGGCGGCGATTTGTCTGATGGCCGATGGGAGGTCATCTGGCGAAAAGCCAGATTTCTGCCGTTCGCCGGAGACGTTCACCTGCAGCAGTATCTCGATGGGCATCGACGCGAGCCGGGACAGATCCGCCGCCAGGCGTACGCGGTCTACCGAATGGATGACGTCGAAGAGACCCACCGCTTCACGTACCTTGTTGCGCTGCAGATGGCCCACCAGATGCCAGTGAACGGCTCGGCGGCCGATGGCTTCGATCTTGAGGGCGGCTTCCTGAACGCGGTTTTCGCCGAGGTCGGTGATCCCGGCCGCGATGGCCGCGCGGATCCGGTCGGCGTCGACCCCCTTGGTGACAGCAACCAGGACGATGTCCTCGGGGTGCCGTCCGCTCCGCACGGCTGCCGACGCAATGCGATCCCGCAGGTGGGCTAGTGCCGTTTCGATCTGGTCCCGATCCACGATCGTCCGACGCGCACAGTCACGATGTCGCCGGCAGCGCGATGACGCCGGCCATCCGGCCTGTGATCCGGTCGCGCCGGTGCGAGAAGAACAGCTCAGCCCGGCAGTACGTGCAGAGGTCGAGGACCTCGATGCGCTCTGGCAGCACGCCGAGATCGGTGAGCTGCCGGCGGTTCGCGGCCCGCAGATCCAGCTGCCAGCGACGGCGGTCGTTCGGTGCCGCGACCTCTTCCCACCATGGCCACGCACTGAAGCGCTCGATGACGGGTTCATCCACTTCGTAGTGGCATGGGCCGATCGACGGCCCGATCGCCACCAGCAGATCTTCGGGCCGGCTGCCGAACCGGTCCACCATCACCCGCACCGCCTCAGTCGCCACCCCGGCGGCGGTCCCCTGCCACCCGGCGTGCACGGCTGCAGTCGTGCGGGTCCGCGAATCGGCGAAGAGGATCGGGACGCAATCGGCGGCATGCACCGCGAGTACGAGCCCGGCATCGCCGGTCGCCATCCCATCCGCCCCCTCCACCTTGCTGCCTGCGTCCGCGGCGGTGACGACCGCCACGGCCGGCCCGTGCACCTGGGCGGCCTCGACGAACTGACGGGGAGGAAACCCGAGCATGCGCATCACCGCGTCGCGGTTCTGCCGCACCGCCGCCGGCGCATCCGCCACCCCGCGGCCCAGGTTCAGCGAGGCGAACGCGCCGCGGCTGACGCCGCCCCGCCGTGTCGTGAACGCATGGGGGATGCGGGCGGCGCACAGATTCTCCGCGATGAGAACGAGAGGTCTGCTCAGACGACTTTCTCGCGGATCCAGGCGCTGGCGTAGTCCATCGCCGCCACGACGATCGTGATCGCCCACACCGCGGTGGCCGCCTGCCGGTACTGCAGCAGGTTGATGTACTGCTGCAGGATGAACCCGATGCCGCCGCCGCCCACGAACCCGATCACGGTGGACATCCGCACGTTGATGTCCCAGCGGTAGATCGTAAACGCGATGAACGGGGGCACGATCTGCGGCACGACCGCATAGCGGACGACCTGCAGCGGGCTGGCCCCCGTCGCCGTGACGGCCTCGATGGGGCCGGGGTCGATCGATTCGATCTGTTCGGAGTAGAGTTTACCCAGCGACGCGATGGAATGCAGGCCCAGGGCCATCACCCCGGCGAAGGGCCCTAAGCCCACCCAGACCGTGAAGACGATCGCCAGAATCAGCGGTTCGATCGACCGCATGATGTTGAAGAACATCCGAACCACGTAGTACACCGTGGTCCCCAAAGGATTCTTGGCCATCAGGTTCTTGGCCCCGAGAAATGACAGCGGCACCGCAAAGAGGATCGCGAACGTCGTGCCCATCAGCGCGAGGAAGATCGTCTCCACGACCTTCTCGAGGACCAGCAGCAGCGTCTTGCTGGGCTTCAGCCCCCCAACCTCCCAGGAAAATTCGGCGCTGAGGCGCTGGCGGGCTCCCTGCGCGCTCGCCCCCGCCGGACCCTGGAAGACATCGGGCACGGTGATGGTCGCCGTAAATGCGCCGTTCGCATCGGTGGCGACCGTCGCCACCTGCACCGGATTGCCGATGCGGTTCAGCCACATCAGCCTGCCCGACGTGTTCGGACGAAAACCGCTGCCGGTGACGGTCACCTGCGATCCGACGCGGGCGACCTGGCTCGAGACTGTCAGCCGGGGACCCGACGCGCTCGAGGGCAGCTGCTCCGGCGCGACCGCGGGATCGACGGACATCCCCAGTTCGACCTTCTCGGTTGTGGTGTCGCGCGTGAGGACCTCCGGCCGCAGGAGATCTCTGACAAACGGCTTCACGAACTGCCAGCCGGGGATGAGCTCGCCCAACCGGATGTGGGTGACCTGCCAGCCGTACCCGTAGATGACGGCCAAGGCGGCCAGCAGGAGGAGGAAGCGTCCGCTGGTGAACCAGGGGCGCGGCTGCGCCGCCGCGGGGGGCCGCGCGGGCAGGACCTCGGAGTTCATGCGATCTCGACCTCCATGGCTTCTTCTCCGTAGATGTCTTTGAACCGGCGTTCGTCGATGTCGACCGGCAGGCCGTCGAACACGAGCTCGCCGTCCTTGAGCGCGATGATGCGGGTGCCGTACCGCCGCGCCAGGCTGAGAAAATGCAGACTGCACAGCACCGTGATCCCTTCCTGCTTGTTGAGTTCCTCGACGTATTTCAGCACGGAGTGCGAGGTGGCCGGGTCCAGACTGGCCACGGGCTCATCGGCCAGCATCAGCTTGGGCTCCTGCATCAGGGCCCGGGCGATGCCCACGCGCTGCTGCTGGCCGCCGGACAGCTGGTCGGCGCGCGTGCGCGACTTCTCGGGAATGCCGACCCGTTCCAGGCTGGCCTTGGCCCGGTTGAGATCCTCACGCGGATAGTAGTTCAGCAGCGACCACATGGGCGGGAGGTAGCCCAGCCGGCCGGACAGCACGTTGGTGAGCACCGAGGACCGCTTCACCAGATTGAACTGCTGGAAGATCATGCCGATGTGGCGACGCAGCTTCCGCAGCTCGCCGTGGGACAGCGCGGTGACATCGATGTCGTCGAAGTAGATCGTGCCCGAGGTGGGCTCGATCAGCCGGTTGATGCACCGCATCAACGTCGACTTCCCCGACCCCGACAGGCCGATGATGATCAGGAACTCCCCAGGGGCGACCTCGAAGGTGAGATCCTTCAACGCGCGGGTGCCGTCGGGATAGATCTTGTTCAGATGCTCGATGCGCAGGGCGGCGCCGGCCATATCACGCGACTCCTTTCTGCTACCCCGTTATAGAAGGAGGAGGAGGGATTTCCCTCCTCCTCCTGTTGACCATCCTCAATCTGTCGACCTCGCGGGGTCAGCGGGCCAGTTGCTGCAGGTTGATCCCCAGGTACTGCGCCGCATCGCGGATCGGCTGGAAGTACCAGTCGCCGATCGGGATCGTGACCTTCGTCCCCACCCGCACGATCTTCTCGGCGATCTCCGGCGGGAACCGGATGCCCAGCGCGCGGGCCTGCTCGTTCGTCAGCTCCACCACGTCAGTCAGTCCTTCGATGCTGTACAGCGCGCGCAGCGCGGCCTGTCCTTCCGCGGTCTTGGCGATGCGCAGCAGGCGGTCCTTGATCTTCGCGCGCATCTCCGCGCTCAGCCGCGGGCTCACGCTCCACGTGTCGTTGGGCACCGGGTTGGTGTACCCGATGACCTTCACCTTCTGCATCACGTCGGGGAACTGGGCCTGCACGTTGGTGCGGGCGTCCTCAAACGACGCCCCGCCGTCGACCTGCCCGCGGTACACGGCCAGGACCACGTTCGGATGCGATCCGGCAAAAACGGTCTGTGAGAAGAACTTGTCGGGATCGTAGCCCAGTTTCTTCAGCATCGCGGCCGGGAACAGGTACCCCGACGTCGAGGCCGGATCCACAAAGGCGAACCGCTTGCCCCGCAGATCCTCGAGCTTGTTGATGTTGGCGTCGGCGCGGGCATTGAACTGGCCGCGGTAGTACGGCAGGCCGAACCGTACCGAGATCGCCGAGACTTCCACGCCGCACTTGTCGTGGGCCAGGACGTAGCCGAACGGGTTCAGCGCGCCGATATCCGCGCGCCCCGAACACATCGCCTCAATCGTGGCGCTGTAGCTGGTGGCGACAAAGGCTTCGACCGGAATGCCCAGCGCCACGCTGAGCATCCGTGCCAGGATCTGCCCGCTGGACAACACGACATCGGTCTGCGCGGACGGCACGAACGCCATCACCAGCCGGGTCTGCCCGGTCACCGGCGCCGGCTGCAGCATCAGTGTCGTCAGTGCCACAGCAAGGCCCAGCGCGAGGACTGCTGCTTTCATGAATCTCCTCACGTATGTCCCTCCTCCGAGGTGTGGAGCGCCGATTTGGAATCTCCCGTGGGAATCCAGCGTCCTGTTCGGGATACGCGGAATGAACTCCTTTGGTTCCGCCGGCTACCGCCGGGCCAGGGGCACCACCGCGCGGCGGGGCGGGCCGACGTACTGCGCGCGCGGGCGGATCAACCTGCCGTGATACTGCTCCATCGCATGCGCGCACCACCCCGGAATGCGGGCGCAGGCAAAGATCGAGGTACAGAGATCGATGGGGATGCCCAGCGCGTGGTACACGACGGCTGAAAAGAAGTCGACGTTGACGGGGAAGTCGGTCTCGCGGTGCATCGTCTCGTAGACCTGGACGGCCGTGTCGAATACCTTCGAGGTGCCGGCCTCCGCGCTGAGCTGGCGCGCCCTTTCCCGCAAGACGCCGGCCCGGGGATCGTCGACCTTATAGACCGGATGTCCGAACCCGGGGATCCGATTTTCCGGCATCGCCCGCTCTTCTTTGGTCATGCGCGCGCGCTCATCGAGTTTGTGCTGGATGAACGAGCGGGCCTTCCCCGGCTCCCTGATGTCCAGCAGCATCGCCAGCACGTCCTCGTTGGCCCCGCCGTGGCGCGGTCCTTTCAGCGCGCCGATTGCGGCCACGATCGCGGAGTGCAGGTCGCTGAACGTGGCGACGACCACGCGGGTGGCGAAGGTCGACGCGTTGATCTCATGATCCGCGTGCAGCAGAAAGACGAGGTCCATCGTCTTCGTGGCCACTGCCGACGGCATCTTGCCGGAGAGCATGTACAGGAAATTCTCGGCGGTGGAGAGGTCGGTGCGCGTGGCGATTGGCTCCTCGCCGCGGTGCAGATGGTACCACGCCGCCACCATCACCGGGATCTGCGCGGTGAGCCGGATCGCCTTGCGGGTGTTGGCGTCGCCCGCGTTTGAATGGGCATCGGGGTCATACATCCCGGCCAGCGAAACGGCCGTGCGCAGCGCCTCGAGCGGATGCGCGGTCTTCGGATACGTCCGCATCGAGGCCAGGACACCCTCGGTGAGTGGGCGGGCCGCAAAGAGTCGGGCGGTGAATTCAGTGAGCTGCTGCGCGGTGGGCAGTTCGCCGTACCAGAGCAGGTAGACGACCTCTTCGTAGGTGGCGTGCGCGGCAAGATCTCCGATCTCATACCCGCGGTAGGTCAGCTCTCCGGTCTCGCCGTCGACCGTGGAAATCGCCGAGTGAACGGCGATGACGTCCTTCAGACCCGCTTTGAACTCCACCGCCATGAACGCTCGCCTCCGGCACGTGGTGCTGAAGACATTGTACCAACGGTCCCACCAAGGGAACAGGGGAGGCAGACGAGCCTCCCCTGTGTCTTCCCCGGTGCGCTGCCCGGCTGATCAGGTGCCCATCGCCATCATGCTGCGGCCGCGGGCGGCAAGAAACGCCCAGATGCCGACGGCCAGGTGCACCAGATTGTCGAGCGGGTTTTCGAGGTTGGCCACGCCGATGTTCGGCGCGGGGTTGCCGCGCGCAACAAACCCCCACACCGCGAACACGATGGCCACAATGCCGACCAGGTACACCAGCGACCGCTGGGCGGACTCGCTCAGCATCCGGGCGGCGAGCAGGGCCACGATGCCGAGAATGGTATGCGCCCAGTTCTCGCCGGCATCGAAGTACAGGGCATCCCCGCCAACGCGCGGGGCCACGAAGCCAATGATGCCAAGCAGCAGAAGAATAACGCCACCCCAGGTCAGGAATTGCTTGGGATTCATCGCTTCATCTCCTTTGTATGAGGCGTTCTGTTCCGTGCTACTGCTCGATGCTCTCGCCCCCTCTCGTCAGCATTTCGAAAAGCCGCATGAGCGGCACGACGCGCAGCCGTTCTCGTGCACCAGCGACGCGCCGCAGTCCGGGCAGATGCCGATGAACTCCAGCGGCGTGACGTGCGGAGCGCTCGGCGACGCGGTGGTCTCGCCGTTGCCGTGTCCGTTCCCGGCGGCGACGGATGGGCTGCCGAACCGCAGCGCCTCCTGCCGCACGCGGGGACTGGGATCGGGCAGCACGTCGGCGCGCGGGAAGGCCTTATCCGGGCGGAAGTCGTCGCCGTACAGACCGCGGCCCAAGGCGAGCGCGATCGCCTGCGCGATCGTGGTGACGCGGACAACGGTGCCGCTGGCAGACCGGTCGAACGCCACCTCTTTGCTCTGCACCCGCCACAACTGCTCGATCACCTGGCGTGGGTCGACGCCGGCGCGCAGCGCCAGCGATGCCAGCCGGCCGCAGGCCTCTGCCTCGACGTCGAAGGAGTGCACGAACACCTCGCATACGCCCAGCTCGTCTTCATTGATCACCACGTAGATCCGCCCCCGCGGGGTTTCGACCCGCTCGGTGCGACCCGTCGTGACCTTCGGCCGGGGCCGAGGCGTCGGCCGCACAGGTTCGGGCTCGGCGGCCACACTGCCCGGGGCCGCGGCGGCCCGATCGGCCCTCGCCTGTTCCTCCGTGATGAGGATCCCTTCCCGGCTGCCTTCCCGGTAGACCGTGATGCCCTTGCAGCCGAGCTTCCAGGCCAGGAAGTAGACGCGCTCCACTTCCTCGGACGTGGTGTCCCGCGGCAGGTTGACCGTGCTGCTGATCGAGTGATCGATGTGCTTCTGGATGGCCGCCTGCATCCGCACGCGCATGTCGCCCTTGATCTGATGCGCGGTCACGAAGAAATCGGGCAGGTCGTCCTCGCGCTCGATACCCATCAGGGCCATGTACTCCCGCACCAGCGGGTGATAGACCTTGAAGGTCTCCTGTGACAGCGATTCCGAGCGGCGGATGTACGCCACGTCGAAAATCGGCTCGATGCCGCTGGTCACCCCGGCCAGCGCCGCCCCGCTCCCCACCGGCGGCACGGTGAGGCAGGCGACGTTCCGCATGCCGAGGCGCCGGATCCTCTCCACCGTCGCCGGCTGCAGCGTCGCCAGGAAGCGGCCGGCGAGATGCTGACGGGCGTCGTAGGCGGGGAAGGTCCCCTTGTCCGCCGCCAGCGCCGCGCTCTCGTCGTAGACGACGTTCTTGATCCGATCGAACAGCCCGTCGGTGAACTGCACGGCTTCATCGGTGTCGTACTTCAGGCGCAGCTTGACCAGCATGTCGCCTAGCCCGGTAAAGCCGACCCCGATGCGCCGCCCCCGCAGGCTGGCGGATTTCTGCTCGGGCAGCGGATGCTTCTCCGCATTGTAGTCCAGGACGTTGTCGAGAAACCGGGTCGCGTAGCGCAGCGCGGGCTCCAACCCATCCCAGTCCACCCGCGCCGTCGACGTGAACGGGTCGGCCACGAACCGCGCCAGGTTCACATTCCCCAGGCAGCAGTTGCCGTACGCCTCCAGCGGGATCTCGCTGCACGGGTTGGTCGTGATCACACCCATGCCGTTGTACTCCGACGTCGACCACTTCTTGATGTTGTCCCAGAAGATCAGCCCCGGCTCCGCGTAATCGCGCGCACCGCTGATCAGCTCCCCCCACAGGTCGCGGGCCCGGATCGTCTTGCTGTATGAGGTGCGCTCGTTGGCGAACGCCAGCACAAACTCCCCGTCCTGCTCGACTGCCTCCATGAAGGCGTCGGAGACCCGCACCGAGATGTTCGCGAAGCGGACGCGGTTGAGATTCCGCTTCACCTTCACAAAGTCCAGCACGTCGGGATGGTTGTCGGCGATGGTGATCATCAGCGCGCCGCGCCGGCCGGACTGCCCGATCGTGCCGGTCGTCAGTGAGAACAGCTCCATAAAGGAGACCGATCCGGTGCTGCTCCGCGCGGCGTTGTTGACCGGTGCGCCCCGGGGCCTGAGCACGCTGATGTCCGTGCCCACCCCGCCGCCCAGCGAATAGGTGCGTGCCGCCTGCTTCATCCACTCAAAGATCGATTCGATGGAGTCGTCGTGCACCGGCAACACATAACAGTTCAGGAGCGTGACCCGCTTGGGGTTCCCCGCGCCGTGCATGATGCGCCCGCCGGGGATGAAGCGGAAGTCATCCAGCAGCCAGTAGAACTTCTGTTCCCACTCCGCCCGCTTCTCCGCGGTGGACTCCACCGACGCCAGTTCGCGCGCGATCCGCGCCCACATCGCCGGCGGGGTGCGCTCCAGCAGGTGGCCCTGCGCGTCCCGCAGCGCGTACTTGTCGGCGAACACCCTGGCCCGAAGATCATCGTCCCGGAAGTACTCAAGGGTTTCCTGGCTCAGGTCCGTGGAAAGGTGCGTCGCAACAGCGTCGGCGTCCACCGGGGTCACTCCCTTCGAGTCGCTACCCGGTCCGCCGAGAGCGGGGCCGGGTGCCGGAGATGCGTGCGGGTCGTGCGGACCGCGTCATGCCGGATGTACTGGCCTTGCCCGAATCGACCGCGATGAGGGGAACCTGGGCGCGCTGGGCTTCTTCCCGGCGCCGGCGTTCCTTGAGAATCTCGGCCTCTTCCACCAGCGTATCGAGGTCGCTGAAGCGGCGGTGCTCCGAGGCAAAACGGACGTACGCGACGTCATCGAGCGTGCGCAGACGTTCCATCACCATCGCCCCGATCTGCATCGTGGTAATCTCGTGCTCGCCGCTGTTGAGGGCCTCGCGTTCGACGTCGGCGACAATGCGCTCGAGGTCGTCCATCGACACGGGGCGTTTCCCGGTGGCCCGCACGAGCCCGGCGAGGATCTTCTCGCGGGCAAACGGCTCCCGCCGGCCGTCCCGCTTCACGACCATCAAGGGCGCATAGTCCATTCGCTCGTAGGTGGTGAACCGGCGGCCGCACTCCAAGCACTCCCGGCGACGCCGGATCGATCCGCCGTCGGACACGGGCCTGGAATCAAGAACCTTACTCTCGCCGTGTGCGCAGTAGGGGCATCTCATTGCAGAAGAGCCCTACAACATCTAGGGCATCACCGATTCTATTGCTCAAGATGTGGGGTGTCAATGGCCAAATTTGCTGGGTTGTGGCGTCCAACCCGGCCCTCTGCCGCGCGTGTGGGCCCGCGTGAGCCGGCAATTATCGGGTGGCGGCGGGCTGTTCCCGTGCGAGGAGTCCGGCGGCCAGCGCCAGGCAAATTGCCGCATACATGAGGGTCGTCCCGATGGTCAGCAGGACGTGCAGCCACGGAGCCCGTCCGATCAGCAGTTCGCGAAGGCTAAACACGGCGTTGAGGCCGGGCAGGAGGTAGGTCCACGCCGACCGCTGCCAGTCTTCCAGAAACTGCGCCGCCAGCGCGGGCAGGGTCAGGAGCAGGTACAGCGGCGTGAAGAACTGTTGGGCCTCGCGCACGCTGCGCGCCAGGAAGCTCAGCGTCAGCTGCAGCGCGCTGAGGAAGGCCCCCAGAGCCAGGGAGATCAGCACGATCAGGATCGCGGACCCCGCGGGAGGCACCAGCAGCCCTTTCGCCAGCGCCGCCACCCCCCACGCCGCACCCAGGCGCATCGTCACCAGCGTGGTGAGCATCACGGTCAGCACCGCGGTCATCGAGGCCGTCGTGATGGCCAGGAATTTTCCCGACGCCAGGACCCACCGGGACGGCGGCGTGACCAGCAGTGCCTCCAGGGTCCGGCGTTCCCGCTCCCCTGCCCCCAGATCCAGAGCAGCATACTGTCCGCCCAGCACGGCCCACACGGAGATGAAGAACGGCAGGATGCCGGCCAGCAGCAGTCCTCCCAACCGGCGTTCGTCGGCGATATTCTTTGTGCGGATGTCGATCGGCGCGAGATCCTTTTCGGTCAGCCCGCGGGCGCGAATCCGCTGCTCGGTGACGCCTACACTGTAGTTGGCGATCAGTTCCAGGATCCGAACGCGCGCCAGGCGTGACCGGGTGTCGCCCTCGTCGTACAGCAGAGTGACTTCCGCCTGGCCGCTCCGCAGCAGGGCGGCGAAGTTCGGCGGGATCTCCAGCACGGCGCTGACCTCTCCGCGCTCGAGGGCCGCCCGCGGCTCCGCCACGTCGACCGCAGTGAACAGCTGGTTCTTGCGGGCCATCGCGATGAGGTCGGGCGCCTGCGTCGGCCGGACAATCGCGACTCTGGGGAGCGCCTTGCGCAGCGTCTGCTGCTGGCGCTGGGCCAGCAGCGGGATGCCGACGGTCACCACGGGCATCATCACGACCGGGAGCAGCAGCGCCACGATCAGCGTCCGCCGGTCCCGGAACGATTCAACCATCTCCTTGCGGAAGACGACGCCGATCGTCCCCCGGTCACGCAGCGCTGCGGCCAGGGCACGGACGAGGGCACCCATTCGATCAGAACCGCAGCAGCGTGATTTCGATGGGTACGACGCTGAGGATGAAGATCACCAGCAGGATCGCGCCGATCGCGATTCGCGACCAGCTCGGCGGCGACACGTCGTCGAGCGGACCCGGGTGGTACCCGCGCGCGGTGACCAGCAGCACCCCGATCAGCACCGCCATCAGCCAGTAGCGCAGCGCCACCGCCACGGCGACGGCGAGCCACGAGGCGACGCGGTGGAACCGCGCGCCGAACAGCGCCCGCACAGCGTGGCCGCCGTCGAGCATCCCCGCGGGCAGCAGGTTCAGACTGGTCACCAGCAGGCCGATCCAGCCGGCGAATAGCACCGGGTGCATGAGGATGAGGGCGCCGTCGGGAGGATGCCGGAGCAGCCCGGTCATCCATCGGATCAGCAGCGGGTCGGGGTAGTTCACCAGCACCTGGCCCTGCACGGCGCTGGCGGAAATCACAAACGAGTTCATCAGGCCGATGATCACGACCACCACGGCCACCACGAATCCGGCGATCGGGCCCGACGCGCCGAGATCCAGCAGGGCGTCACGGTTCGGAGCGGGCGTGCGCGTGACGATCACCGCGCCCATCGTCCCGATCGGGGGAATCATCGGGATGAAGTACGGGAGACTCGCATCGATGCCGCGGACGATGGACACGACTTTGTGCCCCATCTCGTGCGTCAGCAGGATCAGCATCAGCGGAATGGAGAACGCCAGCCCGCCGCCGATCGCGCTGCTCATCAGATGGCTTTCCACCAACCCCTGGGCGTTGTAATAACCCGCCAGGAAGGTCGTGATTACCGTGGCGATGAACAGCGCCGCATTCACCTGCCATCGCCAGGCTCCCCGCGGAGGCCGGGGAATCAGCGCGATCACCGTGCGGTCGTCCCGGCCCCGCAACAGCGGCAGGTAGTCCATGGGTTCCAGCCGTTCGCGCAGCCGCAGGAACCGTTCTTTGGAGTCCGGCCCGGTGCGGACCGCAAACGCAGGACGGCCCCCGTCATACCAGACCTGCTCGATGGGGAAGAACTCCCCCACGATGTTGCGGAATTCTTCCATGCGCCAGGAAAGATCGACTTCCACGACTCTCAGCGTATCCGGATTTCTCCCAAAGCGAAAGGGGCGCCATCGCTGACGCCCCCTTCAACGCAACACTGTTCGCGTGTTCGCCTGCTCGCCTGTTCTCAGCGTCTCCGCAGGAACGCCGGAATATCGAGGTCGTTCAACAGCGTCTTCACGCCGTTGTCGATTTCGTCCGGCAGCTCCACGTCGGGCTCGCCGCGTTTCTTGGCCGCGTCGAACCCGGTGGCGATCACGGTGATCCGCACCTCACCGTCGGTCTTGTCGTCGATGACGGCGCCGAAGATGATGTTGGCGTCGGGGTCGGCCGCCTCCTTGACGATCTGCGCCGCTTCGCTGACCTCCATCAACCCGAGGTCCAACCCGCCGGTGACGTTGATGAGGACGCCGCGGGCGCCCTCCATCGAGGTCTCCAGCAGCGGGCTGCTGATCGCGGCCTGCGCCGCGCGGATCGCGCGATCCTCCCCGGTGGCCACCCCGATGCCGATCAGCGCCGATCCGGCCTCGTGCATGACCGCCCGCACGTCGGCGAAGTCGAGGTTGATCAGCCCGGGCACCGTGATCAGATCGGCGATCCCCTGCACGCCCTGCCGCAGGACGTCGTCGGCGACCCGGAAGGCCTCCACGACTGTGGCGGTGCGGTCGATGATCTGCAGCAGCCGGTCGTTGGGAATGGTGATCAGCGTGTTGACCTTTTGCTTGAGGGTGCGCACGCCGTCTTCGGCGGCCACGCCCCGGCGCTTCCCTTCGAAGGTGAACGGCTTGGTGACCACCCCGATGGTCAGCGCACCGATCTCGCGCGCGACCTCTGCCACCACCGGCGCGCCCCCGGTACCGGTGCCGCCGCCCATGCCCGCGGTGACGAACACCATGTCGGCGCCTTCGATCGCCTCGTAGAGATCTTCCTTGCTCTCCTCCGAGGCCTGCCGGCCGACTTCGGGATCGCCTCCGGCGCCGAGCCCTTTGGTGATCTTGCTGCCGACGTGGATCTTCTTGTCCGCATTGCTCATCGCCAGGGCCTGCGCGTCGGTGTTGATGGCGATGAACTCCACACCGCGCAGCCCGGCGTTGATCATGCGATTGACCGCGTTGCTGCCGCCTCCACCGACTCCAATCACCTTGATCGCCGCGTACCGCCGAAGATCGCGATCGATATGCGCCATCACCGCTCCCCCTTTGGGTCTGTCGACCCGTGCTCCGTCATCTGCTGCGTCGACCTATCCGATCGCTGAGTCGTTGCTCGCTTATCCCCTCAGGCGCCCGACACCACCTCCCGCAGCCAGCCGCGCATGCGGTTCAACCATCCGTGGCCGTTGGTCGTGCGCACCCGGCCGAGCCCGGCGTGACGCGCCCCGTACAGCACCAGGCCAACGCCGGTGGCGTAGATCGGACTGTTCACCGCGTCGATCAACCCGCCCAGCTGCTCCGGGGCGCCGGTCCGGGCCGGCAGCTCGAGCCGCTCACCGGCAAACCGGGCAATGCCTCTCAGCAGCGAGGTCCCACCGGTCAGCACGATGCCGGCCGGGACCAGGTGGCCGAGCCCACTGCGCTTGATCTGCAGCCGCACCATGCCGAAGATTTCCGTCAGCCGCGGCTCGATGATCTCACACAGTACGCGCCGGGGCAGCACCCGCGGCTCGCGGTCGCCGACGTTGAACACCTCGATCAGTTCGCCTTCGCTGGCGTCGTGCGGCGAGGCCGCGCCGTGCCGGATCTTCAACTTCTCCGCCTCGGCCACCGGCGTGCGCAGGCCGACGGCAACGTCGCTGGTAATGTGGTTTCCGCCGACAGGCAGGATCCCGGTGTGGGAGAGCCCGCCGCCGGCGAAGATCCCCAGGCTTGTGGTGCCGCCGCCGATGTCGGCGAGGACGACGCCGAGCTCTCGTTCCGGCCCGGACAGCACCGCCTCAGCCGACGCCAGGGGCTCCAGCACGATTTCCTCCACTGTCATCCCGGCGCGCTGCACACATTTCAGGAGGTTCGCCAGCACCGTTGACGTGCCGGTGACGATGTGCGCCTCCACTTCCAGGCGGGCGGCATACATCCCGACGGGGTTCCGGACGCCGTCCTGCCCATCGACCATGAAGCCCCGGGGCAGCAGGTGGACGACTTCGCGGTCCGAAGCCGGCAGGGCGGCCATTCGCGCCGCATCGATCACCCGCTCCACGTCGCTGGGCGCGATCTCGTGATCCCCCCGGCTGATGGCGATCACGCCGCGCGAGTTGGTGGAATTGATGTGCTCACCGGAGACCCCGACGAACAGACCCTCGACCTTCGTTCCTGCCATCCGCTCGGCGCGTTCGATCGCCTCTTCGATCGCGCGGGTCGTGGCGTCGATATCGATGACCACTCCCTTGCGCAACCCCGCCGACGGCGCCGTGCCCACGCCCGCGATGTGGACGTCGCCGTCTTCGTCCACTTCGCCGATGACGCAGCACGCCTTGGTGGTGCCGATGTCGAGACCTGTGATATGGCCCTTGTTCGCCATGGGCTCAGCCGCCGCTATATCTGGTACATTTGTGCATGTTTATGCCCATATCTTGTGGCAGTGTTCCACGGCTACGGTTGGGTTCCTGCTCCCTGACCGGTGCCTGCAGGCTTCAAGACGACGCTGCCGCTGAACCGGAGATCGACATACTCCACGGCGATGCCGCGGCTGCGGATCGTCGAAAGGATCTGCGGCAGCGCCGCGGTGCGCTCACGCAGTCCGTACGGCCGCCCCAGCCGGATCGTGATGCGGTCCGCGGTGACCATGTCGAAGTCCCCGGCGGGGAACCGCTGCAGCGCCACGCCGCCGGCGCGCAACTCCGGCGGGAGGTCCGCCAGCACCCGGATCGTTTCAGGAATCGCCGCGGACGGGACTGCCACCCCGAGTCTCATCCACGGCAGCGGAACACTCTGGGGGGCAATCACCGGCAGCCCCGCCGGATCATCGCGTTCCGCCATGGCGATGCCGTCCGGATCGATGACGATGTACCGCCCGCGGAACGGCAACGCGGCGACCGCAGTGCGCTCGGTGATCTGAATGTGCACGTGGCCGGACGGGGTGATGCGGACCGCCACGGATCGGACGCGCGGGTGGGACGCCACGCGCCGCGCGAGCTCATCGGGCGGCACGGCGCCAACCGGATCGCCGGGCCGCAGGCGGGTCAGCGCGACCACCTCAGCGGAGGAGACGGCGTTGGCCCCGCGCACGGTGACGTCGCGGATCGTGAAGAATGATGACTGCGGAAAACTTGCCGCGGCCAGCAGCAGGGCCGCAATCGTGCCGAACCGGCAGAGCAGGAGCAGGGCAGACAGACGCGGACGAAGAGCGGGACCGTCCGCCGAAGCGGCGGATCGGGTCGAGGGAGCGGCAAGTGCGGCGGCGTTGGTGGCGGCCATAGGGACGATGAACGCGACGGCGACAGCGACGACGTTATTCGGTTGAAAAGTCCCCCAACAACTTGATCTCTGGTTCCAATGCTACTGCGAACTTCTGCGCCACGAGGGCTTTTACCTTGTCCGCCAGCGCCAGCACGTTTGCGGCCGTGGCGGCCCCGGTGTTGATGATGTAGTTCGCGTGCACCTCGGACACGCGGGCTCCCCCCACGGCTAATCCCTTCCCTCCCGCCAGCTCGATCAGTCGTCCCGCGTGGTCACCGGCCGGATTCCGGAACACACAGCCGGAACTGGGAGGGCCGATCGGCTGCGTTTCGCTGCGGTGGCGCAGCCAGGCCTCGGTGCGCGCCCGGATCTCCGCTGCGTCCCCGGGTCGCAGGCGCAGCGTGGCGTCCAGCACCACTCCCGGCGCTCGCTGCATCCGGCTGGTCCGGTAGGCGTAGTCCAACTCCGCAGCACGCAGTTCCCGTTCTCCGCCCGCATCGATGAGGCGTACAGTTTCGACAACCTCCGCCATATCGTGGCCGTGCGCCCCGGCGTTCATGACCACCGCGCCGCCGATGGAGGCGGGGATGCCCGCCGCGAACTCCAGTCCGCCCAGCCCGCGGTCTGCGGCTGCGCGCGAGAGGTGCGGCAGCCCCGCGCCGGCCTGGGCGTGCATCCGGTCCCCGTCAACCCTGAACGCATCCAGACCTTTCCCGACCTTAACGACGATGCCGCGGATGCCGGCGTCGGCGATGAGAACGTTCGACCCCTGCCCCAGGATCACGAACGTCAGGTTTCGGTCGAAGATCCGGGCCGCGACCGCGCGCAGTTCGGCCACCGAGCGCGGCACCACCAGGACGTCGGCCGGACCGCCGATGCGGAAGGACACGTGCCTGCGCAGCGGTTCGTCCTCCCGCACGTCGCGGCACACCGCACGGAGCTCGACGGCCAGTCCGGCCACGGCCATTACGTCCGCCGATACCGCAGCGCGAGGATCTCCACGACCCGCACGATAATCCAGGCCACCACCGTGAAGCGAGTCACTTCCACGATGGCGTTGACGACCGGACTGACCCATTCGCACATCACGCCAGCCTCCCGCGTCGATTCTTGCCTGTCGTTGGCAGACCGCCCGTGTGGACTCAGGACCCTGGTAGCAGTGGCGCCGGTAAGGGCTGCGCGGCCGCCGCACGGAGCCGGCCGACGAGTCCATCGGCCAGCTCGCCGATGTCCCCCGCGCCCAGCGTGAGCACGATGTCGCCGGCGCGCAGCCGCGGGGTCAGCTCCCCGAGGATGGTGTCCTTGTCGGGCACGTACGTGACCGGACGCTGCGAGCTGACGGCGTCGACGATCAGGCGCGCCGAAACTCCCGGGATCGGAGCCTCGTCGGCCGGATAGATCTCGGTGATGATCAATTCATCCGCATCCCCGAACGCCTGCGCGTAGCGGCGGTAGGTGGTCTTGGTGCGCGTGTAGCGGTGCGGCTGAAACACGGCCACGACCCGGCGATCCGGCCAGGCCTCGCGCGCCGCCCGGAGGACGGCGGCGATCTTGATGGGATTGTGCGCGTAATCGTCGACCACCATGATCCCGTCCACCTCGCCCCGCACGGAGAAGCGGCGGCTCACGCCCGGAAACGTTGCCAGTGCGCCGGCGATATCCGCAAAGGACAGACCGGCCTCGATCGCGACCGCGGTCGCCGCCAGCGCGTTCCGCACGTTGTAGCGACCGGGCACGTGCAGCGTCACCGGACCCAGCGGGCGCCCGCCGCGCCGGAACGTGCACTGGGTGGACCGGCCGGCCTGATGGCGCACGGTGGCCGTGTAGTCGGCGCCGTGGCTGAGGCCGTAGGTCACCTGCCGTACCGGCACGGATGCCAGCAGCGCGCGCACGTGCCGGTGGTCGGTGCACATCACCGCAAATCCCTGCGGGTCGATCGTGCCCAAAAACGTGCGAAATGTGTCCAGCAGCCGGTGGATGGTCCGGTAGTGGTCCCGATGGTCGGTGATGTCCAGACTGGTCACCACGACCGCCGACGGCCGTACGAACAGCAGCGACGCATCGCTTTCGTCCACTTCCGCCACCACGTAGCGGCCCGCGCCCAGGCGCACGTTGCCGTTGAGGCCTTCGACGTCGCCGCCAATCAAGGCCGTCGGGTCGCATCCGCCGCTGGCCAGCACGTGCGCCGTCATCGCCGCGGTGGTGGTCTTCCCATGCGTGCCGACGATGGCGATGCCGAATCCGTCGGCGAGGATCTGTGCCAGCAGCTCGGCGCGATGATGCACGGGGATCCCGCGCAGACGGGCGGTCACGATTTCCACGTTGAGATCCGGCACGGCCCGTGAGGCCACCAGCGCGTCCGCCTCATCGACGTGCGCAGCGTCGTGCCCGATGGCGATGCGTGCCCCCATCGACTCCAGACGGCGCGTGGCATCGGACGCCCGCAGATCACACCCGCTGACGGCAAAACCGCGGGCCAGGAGGACGTGGGCGATGGCGCTCATGCCCACCCCGCCGATGCCCACGAAGTGCAGCCGGGTCGATCGATCAACCACGCTGCTCCTCCATGTTCCGTCCCGCGTCCCCCCCGGCGCGACGCACGAGATCCGCCACGTCTTCCGCCGCGCGGGGCCGGGCAAGCCGCCGGCTTGCCGCACCCATGGCCAGCCGCGCCTGAGGATCGCGTAGCCGCGCCACCAACTCGGCCAGGCGTACTCCGTCCAGCTCGGCCGACGTCACGACGAGGGCCGCGCCGGCGCGTTCAAGAACCCGCGCATTGGCATCCTGCTCCCCGGCGGCCGCGAAAGGGTACGGCGCCGCAATCACCGGCAACCCATGCGCGGTCACTTCCGCCAGCGTGCCCGCGCCTCCCCGGCAGATCACCAGGTCGGCGCACGCGTAGGCGTCTGCAACATCATCAATATACGCGACCGCCGCGTACTTGAGCGATTCGGGCAGCGCGGCGGCGAGAGCGGTCACCTGCGCCAGATGGTCTTTTCCCGTCTGGTGCACGATCTGGATCCCGGCCGGATCCGGTACCAGACGGGCCATCTGCACGACCGCCGCGTTGAGGGTGGACGCGCCGAGACTTCCGCCCAGCACCAGCACGGTGAGGCGTCCATCGCTCAAGCCGAACCGCTGCATCCCGCGCCGCCGGTCCCCCTCGAGCGCCTCCCGGCGCACGGGTACACCGGTGACCACCGCCTTGCCCGGAAAGCGTGCCGCGATGTCCTCATGGGCGACCGAGACGAAGGCCGCCCAGCGCGCCACCAGGCGGTTGGCGGCACCGGGCAGCACGTTCTGCTCCTGAACAACCAGCGGGATTCTCATCAGCCCGGCCGCGATCCCGACCGGCGCCGCGGCATATCCTCCCGTGGCGAGCACCGCGTGCGGCTTCCACCGGGTCAGCAGCCACGCCGCCTGCACCGTGCCTGCGGCCAGCATGGTGGCCGCCCGGACGGTGCGCAGCGAACGATCCCTCGGCCATTGAGCCGAGGCCACCGTCTTCAAGGACAACCCGGCCCGCGGGACGATCCGCTGTTCCAGACCGCGGCCGCCGACGAACAGGATGTCCGTCGTGGGATCGCTCGCGCGCAGGGCCTCGGCGACGGCCAGTCCGGGATAGATGTGACCACCGGTCCCGCCGCCGGTGATCACGATACGCACAGCCACAACCCCGGGAACGCGGGAACAAGGGAACGCGGGAACGCGCTGCGGTCGAGCATCGCGCGGCTACGTGACCTGGCTCGATCCCGCGATCCCGCGATCCCGCGATCCCGTGTATTGCGAAATGTTGAGCACGATCCCGACCCCGATCATCATCACCAGCAGCGAGGACCCGCCGAAACTTACGAACGGCAGCGGCACGCCGGTAATCGGGAGCAGGCCCGTGGTCACGCCGATATTCAGTACGGCCTGCAGCACGATCAGGCCCGTGATCCCGCCCGCCAGCAGCGCCCCATACTGGTCCGGTGCGCGGCGCGCGATCTGGAAACCGCGGTAGACCACCACCGCCAGCAGCAGCACGACAGCGAGGGTCCCGATCAGCCCGAGTTCCTCACCCAGGATCGAGAAGATGAAGTCCGTGTGGCGTTCCGGGAGGTAGAAGAACTTCTGTCTGCTGTTGCCCAGGCCCATCCCGAGCAGGCCGCCGGAGCCCAGGGCCAGCAGCGACTGAATGATGTGGAATCCCGAGCCCTGCGGGTCGCCCCAGGGATTGAGAAACGCGAGAATCCGCTGTCGCCGGTAGTCAGCTCCGAACACGGCGATCGCGACGAGCGGCGCACCCGCGAAGGCCAGTCCCGCCAGGTGCCAGATCCGCGCACCGCCCATGAACAGCAGCAGGACCGTGACCAGGGCAAGCAGCAGCGCGGTACCCATGTCCGGCTGGGCAAGAATCAGCACGAACATCATGCCCAGCACGATCAACGGAGGCAGCACGCCTCGGCGGAACTCTGCTGCAGCCGGACCGCGGTTGGAAAGGAAGTTGGCGAGGTAGAGGACGAGCGCGAGCTTGGCGGCTTCCGCCGGCTGGAACGCAAAAGGACCTCCGAGGCTGATCCAACGCCGGGCCCCGCCGACGACCCGCCCGACCCCGGGGACGAGCACCAGCACCAACGCCGTGAGCGCGATGAGCAGCAGCGCGGGCGTGATGCGGCGCAATTTCTCGTAGTGCACGCGCTGCACGACCAGCAGGGCGATGAATCCCGCCGCGGCCCACATCGCCTGCCGTTTGAAGAAAAACGCGCTGTCCCCCACCTGATCCTGCGCCACGATCGAGCTGGCGCTATACACCATGACCACGCCGATGCCGATCAGGGCAATGATGGCGAAGAGCAGCACGTAATCGGGAGCGCGTCGATGTATGAGGTCCATGGCACGATCCGCTGCGACTTAGGCGCGACGTCGATCTTACGCGCTCTTTCCTCTTAATGGTGCGCTGTGCTGAGACCACTTCCTGCCGGCCCCGAACGAACCCGAGTGCTCCGCCGTGCGATCCGCAGCGCCTACCTCTCGGGTTCGTACGGGGCCGGCGTGACAAGCTCGGCGAACCGATCGCCGCGCGCGCGGTAGTCGGCAAACTGATCGAAACTCTCGCACCCCGGGGCCAGCAGCACCGCATCGCCGGGCCCGGCGATCGCCCGCGCCCGCGCCACCGCGGACTCCAGCGTGCCGGCCATCTCCACCGGCACGCCGAGGGACGCGAGGGCTTCGCGCAGCACGGCGGCGGTAGACCCGATCAGCGCCACCGCCTTCGCCCGCGCCGGCGCGGCGCGGAGCGCGTCGACGAGCGGGACGAAATCATCCACCGCCGCGCTCGGGCGCGCTCCCCCGGCGATGAGCACGAACGGGCGGTCCAGACTGACGATCGCCGCGGCGGCCGACGTGGGATTGGTCGCCAGCGAGTCTTCGATGTACTGTACGCCGCCGAACTCGCCGACGATGCGGAAGCGGTAGGGGAGGCCCCGGAAGTCGTCCAGCACTTCCGCCATCGCCGGAGCGGAGGCACCGGCCAGCGTGGCGGCCAGCGTGGCGGCCAGCGCATTCTCCACCGCATGCGGGCCCGGCTGTTTGATCACGGTCAAAGGGATCCTCCGGGTCAACCGGTCGGTCTCGATGATGATTGCGCCATCGCGCACGAACGCCCCCGGCTCGACGGCCTCACGGCGGCTAAAGAGAAAGGGGTGCGCCGACGATGATGCCATGGCACGCGTGTGTTCGTTGTCGGCATTGAGGACCGCGCTGCCGCCGGCTCCCTGGCGGGCAACGAGTTGTCGTTTGATCTCCACATAGGCCTCCATCGTGCCGTGGTCGTCGAGATGGTGCGGAGCGACGTTGGTGACCACGGCGAGGTCCGGACCATAGGGGAGGCTGACCAGCTGGCGGTTGCTGATCTCCAGCACCAGCCACGCATCGGCCCGGATGGCGTCGACGTAGTACAGCATCGGGACGTGCGTCCGGTCGTTACCGGAGAAGAACGCAGGGTACCCGCTGGCCAACAACATTCGGTAGATCAGCGTGGCCACCGTGAACTTGCCGTTCGTACCCGTCACGCCGATGATCGGACACGGGCTGACCTCGAAAAAAAGCTGGGTCATCGAGCTGAACGCCGTGCCCCGGTCGCGAAGTGCCTTCAATGGAGCGTTGTCGGCGTAGCGGAACCAGGACTGCGGCACAACGATCACGTCCGCGCGGTCGATCCCCTCCAGATATCGTTCCTTCCATTGAATAGCGATGGAGGCATCGAGAAGCCGGCGGGCCCTGGATTCCCGCTGCTCCGCGCGCAGCCACTCGTGGGTGCGGATGAATTCCCGGACAAAGTCCTCGCGGCTCCGGCGCTCGTGGGCGGTGATCGTCGTGATCCCCCGTGCCAGCAGGAAGTCCACGACGGTTGATCCCTCGGTCCCGGCCAGGCCGACGACGTGGATGTTCTTACCCTCGAGGGAAGCGACCACTCGGTCGACAGGGCGCTCGAGAACTCCCTGTTCCCTGATCCCTGATCCCTGATCCCGCTCTTCAGAAAACAATGGTCAATCCCAACAGCGCCGCAAAGGCGCCGACGATCCAGAACCGCATCACCGTCTGCGTTTCGCTCCAGCCGGACAGCTCGAAGTGATGGTGCAGCGGACTCATGCGGAAGATACGCCGGCCGCCGGTGAGTTTGAAGTAGGCGACCTGCAGCAGCACCGATGCGGCCTCGATGACAAAGACCAATCCGACGATGAACAGGGTGAGCTCGGTCTTCGTGATGATGGCGATCGTGGCGAGGCCCGCCCCCAGAGCATTGGATCCCACGTCTCCCATGATCACGGCCGCGGGATGGGCGTTGAACCAGACGAACGCCAGACACGCCCCGGCGAGGGCGGCCGCGAGCACGGCGCTGGCGGGCTGCTCCCGGTGCAGCGCGATGGCGGCATAGGCACCGGCCGCGATGGCGACCGTGCCGCCGGCCAAGCCGTCCAAGCCGTCGGTGATGTTCACGGCATTGGCGAAACCGACGATGTACAGCGTGGCGAAGAGCAGGTATCCCCACCCGAGATCCACGGGCCCGACCCACGGCAGGATCAATACCGAGCCGAAATCGGATCGCAACATGACGTACAGACCCACCACGACGGCCAACGGGATCTGCACGGCCAGCCGTTCTCTGGCCCGCAGGCCCAGATTCCTTCCGCGCCGCACGCCCAGCGCGTCGTCGATCGCGCCGACCAATCCATAGCCGAGGATGACCGCGACGGCCAGCCCGGCGCCCAGCGTCACCGGCCGGCCCACGGCCAGCAGCGCGATGATCACGGCGCCGAGGATGAGGAGGCCGCCCATCGTCGGGGTGCCCGCCTTCTCCTGGTGGCGCGCGGGCGCATCGTCCCGGATCTGCTGGCGGACGCCTAGCCGGCCCAGCTGTCCGATGCCCCAGCGCCCCAGCAGCAGCATCAGGAAGGCGGCCACACTGGCGGCCAAGGCCACGCGTTCCACCTTATTCGGGCCTCGGGCTTCGGGCGTCGGGCTTCAGCTGACTCGGGATGCGCAAATCGCGAAGCGCGCCTCGTGCGACCACCCGATCGTCAAACGGATGTTTCACGCCATTGATATCTTGATACGGTTCGTGCCCCTTGCCGGCGATGATGACGACGTCACCGGGGCGGGCCATCCCAATTGCCTGGTGGATCGCGCGCTTCCGATCGGCCTCGACCATGACCTCTCCAGGACCTGGCCCCGTTCCCGCGGTTCCGCGCGTGGGACTTGGGCCCGCCTGCGGCCCCCGCATTCCCGGCAGGATCTCTTGAATGATGGCCGTCGGCGCTTCAGTGCGGGGATTGTCCGATGTCACGATGGCCACGTCTGCCAGCGCGACGGCGATGGCACCCATCAGCGGACGCTTGGTCCGGTCCCGATCGCCGCCGGCGCCGAACACCACGATGACCCGGCCACTGGTGAACTCTCGAGCCGTACGCAGCACGTTGGCGAGGCTGTCGGGCGTATGCGCGTAGTCGACGATGACGGCGAATGGCTGCCCCTCGTCAACCGCTTCGAACCGGCCGGGTACGCCCCCGAAGTCGGCCAACGTCGATGCCGCAATCTCGAGGGAGAGGCCTTCCGACGTCGCCGCCGCCATCGCTGCCAGCGCATTCGAAACATTGAACTTGCCGCGGAGAGAAGTGCGCACTGGGGCCGATCCAGCGAACGTGCGAACGGTGAAGGTCGCACCATCCACTCCGAGGCGGACGTCGGCAGCGGTGACGTCCGCCGTGTGCTCGATCCCGTACGTTACGACCCGCGCCCGGCTCGCTTCACTCATCGCCGCCGCAGCGGGGTCATCCGCATTGATCACCGCCACCCCGTCGGGATCGACCATTTCAAACAGCCGCTGCTTCGCGCGGCGGTACGCGTCCATCGTGCCGTGGAAGTCCAGATGGTCTTGCGTCAGATTGGTGAACACCGCGCCGCGAAACCGGCATGCATCCACGCGGTGGAGAGCCAGGCCATGCGAGGCAACCTCCATCACCGCATACGTTATCCCGGCGTCCACCATCTCGCGCAGCACCGCCTGCAGTTGCGGTGCTTCCGGAGTAGTACGTCCGAGATCGACCTCCCGCCGGCCGATCCTCGCCCCCAGGGTGCCGATGACGCCGGTCGCCATGCCCGCACGGGTGAGCATGGCATCGACCAGCGCGGCGGTGGTGCCCTTCCCGTTCGTCCCCGTGATGCCGATGAGCCGCAGCGCAGACGATGGGTATCCGTAGAACGCCGCGCTGACGTGCGCCAGCGCCACGCGAGTATCCGGAACGGTGACGACCGTCACGTCGGGCGGCGCCGCGGCGGGCTGCTGCACGATGATGGCACGCGCGCCACGGGCGACCGCCTCCGGCACGAATGTATGTCCGTCGTGGACAAATCCACGAATGGCTACGAACGCCATGCCCGGCCCCACCTCGCGCGAATCCGCTGTCACGCCGGCAATGGGAATGGCCGCCGGGCCATCGATCGCCGTGGGTGTCACATCTGCGAGCAGCTCGGCGAGGAGTGGTGACGATGTCATCGATGCAATCCCAAGTCATTATACCGTCGGGTAGTGGGTGAAGATGGACGACCGCAGCGGCGGTGCGCTCGGGGGCGGCCCCTCGCTCCGGTCGGGCGGCTCGGATTGAACGTGCAGGCCTCACGGTCTCCTACCGCGCTCGCCTGCCAACCGTTCCGACGGATCACTACGGTCCGTACCGTTCTCCGGGACCTGGCTGCGGCGATTCCCCGCTTCACGGCCTGCGCTGTGGTTGCCGCCCTCCACCGTCGCTCGGTGGCCGCCCCACTCGCCCGCCGCCATCCCCTCTGGTCCGTCCCCGGCCTCGGTACGTCATCTCCCGTGGGGCTGGGGGAGGGCTGCGGAGCGGACATGGCGGCGAGCTGTCGCCGTCGTGGGCGAGGGCCGCGTCGCGCAGGGGGGCCCCGCATGCAGCGTCACGCAGGGAGCACAGCGCAGGATCTCTCGCGCGGTAGTGCGGGGGAGGCCCGGAGCAGCGTGC
>DASXUC010000157.1:0-3211 GCA_036505015.1 bacterium
GTGATGGGCGCCCGCGTGACCGACACGGTCACCGGCGAGGTCTGGCCCGGCCGCTGCACCGTGATCGAGACCTGCGTTCCTTCCGGGCCGCGCACGCGGTTGACGAGGTCGGGCAAATCCTGGATGGTTTGCCCGTCCACACCGACGATTCTGTCGAACGTCTGCAGCCCGGCGCGTTCGGCGGGGCTTCCCGGAAACACGCGCCAGATGTAGAACCGTCCATCTTTGGTCAGCAGCAGTACGCCGATGCCGACGAAACTCGGATTGCCCTGGGTGCGGAGCACGAACTCTCGCCACTGCTGTGGGTTGAGGAACCACGTGTGGGAATCGTCCAGACTTGCAGCCATCGCCGACGCGGCCGCATACCGAAGTTGGACGTCTTGGAGTCTGCCTGCCGCCTGCGCGACGGCCTGATCGAACCGGGCCTGAAACTCCGTGCGGGCCTCGGACTCGGTTGTGGCCGTGAGATCGGGGATCTGCGGCGTCACACCGGCGCGGGTCAGCGCGTCGCGCAGCCCGGTGACGGCTCCCGCCAGCAGCTTGGCCGGATCCGGCCGGTCGACGTGATTCTCGACGATCGCGGCCAGGACTTCATAGACGATACCCGCATCGGCGGCCCGGGCGGAGAGCAGCAGCCCAGGCGGGACGGCAAGGGTCGTCGCCAACAGGACCGCGAGAATGGCAAGGATTGAACGAGTGCGCATCGAGATCGATTTTCCCATATTTCTGTAACGAGCAGTACACCTCATAGGTTCAGTCGGCCCAAGACACGGAATCGCGGAATCGCCGAAACGGGGAAACGCGATGTACAGGGGTAACCGGAAATTGCGTGGGTCATGGAGAAGTCCCTTGTTGATGCAACGGCACGCGCTTCCGCGCTTCCACGTTTCCGCGTTTCCGTGAGATACGACGTCGCCATCATCGGCGCGGGGCATAACGGGCTGGTCACCGCAGCGTATCTCGCCCGCGCGGGGCTGCGGGTCCTTGTCCTGGAACGCCGCGACGTCGCCGGCGGTGCGTGCATCACCGAGGAGGTCTGGCCCGGCTACCGCGTGTCGACGGCGGCATACCTGTGCGGGCTGCTCCAACCCAAGGTCATCCATGACCTCGAGCTCGTCCGGTTCGGCTACGAGATCCTTCCCAAGGACCCGGCGTTCTTCAGTCCCTTCCCCGATGGGCGTTACCTCTTCGTCTGGAAGGACGATGCCCGTACGGCCGCCGAGATTACCCGGTTTTCGCCCCGCGACGCCGCTCGGTACGCGGACTACGAGGCGCTGCTGGCGAGGCTGGCAGAGTTCATCGAACCGACGCTGCTGGCTGCGCCGCCCGACCTCATGGCCCGTCGGGTCGGAGACCTGGCGCGGATGGGGAAACTCGCGCTTCGGACGCTGCGGCTCCCCCCACGCGATCTCGTGCAGGCCATCCGCCTTGCGACGCAGAGCGCGCGCGACTTTCTCGACGGGTGGTTTGAGTCCGAGGAACTGAAGTCGGCGCTCGCCACCGATGGGGTGATTGGAGCCCCCGGCGGCCCGTCGACCCCCGGCACTGCATACGTTCTGTTCCATCACTGCATGGGCCGCGCGGCGGGGAAGGCGGGACTGTGGGGATTCGTCCGCGGTGGGATGGGCGGCATCACGCAGGCGCTGGCGGCCTCGGCCCGTGCCGCCGGAGCCGAGATCCGTATGGAGGCACCCGTCGAGCGCGTGTGCATCCGCGACGGCCGCGCGCATGGTGTCGCACTCGCCGGGGGCGAAGAGATCGACGCGCGGGTCGTGGCGTCCTGCGCCGACCCCTGGCAGACGTTCCTGCGCCTGGTCCCTCCCGAGCATCTGGATGCGGACTTTCGTCGGGACGTGGCGTCGATCCGCATGGAGGGCGTCGCGATGAAGATCAATCTGGCGCTCGACGCCCTGCCCGACTTCACCGCGCTGCCGGGAGCGCAACCGGGACCGCAGCATCGCGGAACCATTCACATCGGCCCGTCGATGGAGTACATCGACCGTGCCTGGGACGACGCGCGCGCCGGGCGGCCGTCGGCCCGGCCCTTCGTGGAACTCACGATCCCCACGCTGTATGATCCGGCCCTGGCACCGCCGGGAAAGCATCTGATGTCGGCGTTTGTCCAGTACACTCCATATGCGCTGGCCGAGGGCGATTGGGACGTGGTGAAGGAATCCTACGCCGACGTCGTGGTCGACACCATTGCCGAGTATGCACCGAACATTCGCGACATCATCCTGCAGCGCCAGGTCCTGAGCCCGCTCGATCTGGAGCGCGACTTCGCCCTGTCGCGGGGGGACATCTTTCACGGCGCGATGACTCCCGACCGGCTGTTCTTCATGCGTCCGGTGCCCGGATGGGCACAGTACCGCACCCCGATCCGTGGATTGTATCTGTGCGGATCCGGAGCGCATCCGGGCGGCGGCGTGATGGGTGCGCCCGGTCACAACGCCGCCAGGGAGATACGGCGAGACTTCTCCAAACTCAGCAGGCAGTCTGCAGCCGGCAGCAGTAGATAGGACTGCCAACTCGGGGACGCGAACAAAGAGCGGGTGAGTGAGATCCGGTCGTCAGAGGCGCCCGGGCTGACCGAACTGCCGATCTTCGCCGACCTGTCGCCCCGTGAGATCCAGGAAGTCCTCGGACGGGCGCAGCGCCGGACCTACCGCGCAGACGAGACGATCTTCCGCGAAGGCGATCCGCCCGCGTTCATCTACTACATTCTCAGCGGTGAGGTGAACCTGTCGCTGACCTCGGAGGACCGCCGGATCAACGTCAGCCGGCTGGGGGCGGGGTTGCTCTTGGCCCTTTACTCGATCTTTGACGACGGACCGCAGTTCTTGTCGGCGACAACGGTCGCTGCGACCACCGTCCTGGCGATCCCGAAGTCTGACGTCGTTGGTCTCCTGCGCCAGCACCCGGAAACCATCCTGCGGCTGGGCGCCATCCTCACGAAGCAGATCCGCGATGCCGCGCGCGTGATCGCGGAGATGCAGTTCCTCGACCTGCCCGTCCTGCTGGCCAAGCGTATCCTCGAGCTGGCCCGGCGCGGCGGGACACACGAGGCGCCGGTCGCGGTGCGGATCACCCAGGAGGAGCTCTCCGAACTGACCGGCGCGACGCGGGGCGGGGTGAACCGCGCACTGAAGCGGTTGGAGCAGCTAGGGTTGGTGCGGACCGGACGGGGCCGGCTGACGGTGCTCGCCCCTGA
>DASXUC010000158.1:0-15406 GCA_036505015.1 bacterium
GCACGATGGTCACCTTCAGCGCGGCCTCATCGGCGCCGGCGCGTTGGACCGCCCGCAGCGCGCGCAGCAGTGCGCTTTCCATCGCGAAGGTCTCGATCACCAGGTCTGCCAGGCCGGCCAGCACTTCCTGTTCGCTCTCGATCGCTTCCATGTACTTCTGGACCGCCACGCCGGCGACCAGGAGGGTCGCCTTCTTCGCCATCTTCACGGCCTGTGCTTCCTCGGCCAGCGGGCCGCCGCCCGCTCCGTCGTCCAACGCCGGGGCGGTCAGTTCGCCGGCCACCGCCAGGGCGGCGGGGAGGAGGGCGAGCTGCCCGCGCTGCGCCCGGCGCAGCAGCATCCCGGTGATGAGCAGCCGGTTGATTTCGTTGGTGCCCTCGAACAGCCGGTTGATGCGCGCATCGCGGTAGGCGCGGGCGGCGGGGTAGTCTTCGATGAATCCGTACCCGCCGAAGACCTGGACGGTTTCGTCGACCACGTAGTCGAGGACTTCCGACGCGAACACCTTGTTGATCGACGATTCGATCGCGTACTCTTCCAGCGCGCGCATCGCCTCTTGCGGGTCGTGCACGCCGCCCACCGCGCTCTCCACGAGCCCGCCGGTGCGGTAGACCATGCTCTCCGCCGCGTAGAGGCGGATCGCCATCTCCGCGAGCTTCTGCTTGATCAGCCCGAACTCGGAGAGTGTCTTGCCGAACTGTTTGCGCTCGCGCGCATAGCGGATCGCTTCCCGCAGCACGTGGCGGGCGCCGCCGACACAGCCGGCCGCGAGCTTGAATCGTCCCATGTTCAGGATGTTGAACGCAATCTTGTGGCCCTGGCCGATCTCGCCCAGCACGTTGGCGGCGGGGACCTTGGCGTTGTCGAAAAATAGCGACGCGGTGGATGAACTGCGGATGCCCATCTTGTGCTCTTCTTCTCCGACGCTCAACCCTTCGGTGCCGCGCTCCACGATGAAGCAGGTGTGTTTCTCGCCATCCACCTTGGCAAACACGTTGAACACGTCGGCGAATGCCGCGTTGGTGATGAACTGCTTGGTCCCCGACAGCAGGTAGTGAGTTCCATCCGCGGAGAGCACAGCCCGGGTGCGGATCGACATCGCGTCGGAGCCGGCGGTCGGCTCCGTCAGCGCGTAGGCTCCCACCAGCTCGCCGCGGACCATCTTCGGCAGGTAGCGCTGCTTCTGCGCGTCGGTCCCGAAGTAGGCGATCGGGCCGATGCCGATGCCGACGTGGCTGCCGTAGGTCACGCCGAAGCCGCCGACGGACAGTTCCTCCGCCACGATCAGCGACGCGATCTGGTCCAGCGCAGAGCCGCCGTACGCTTCCGGGACGCTGATGCCCAGGAAGCCCAATGCCCCGAGTTTGCGGAGCAACTCGCGCGTGAGCGCCCAGTCCTTCTGCTCCAGGCGGTCGGTGTTGGGTGTGATCTCCCGTTCCACGAAATCGCGGACCGTCTGGCCTACCAGTCGGTGTTCAGTGCTGAGGTCCTCGGACGTGAACACCTCGGCCGGCGCGGTCTCGCTGATCAGAAAACTGCCGCCTGCGACCGGGGTGCTGACGTCGCTGGCATCCACAGTTGTCAATCCTCCGCCATCGTTGTGCGTTCGAAGATTCCCGCCGCGCCCATCCCGCCGCCGATGCACATCGTGACCAACCCGTACCGGGCGTTGCGGCGGCGCATCTCGTACAGCAGCGTAGCCGTGAGTTTGCCCCCGGTGCAGCCCAGCGGGTGGCCCAGTGCGATCGCCCCGCCGTTCACGTTCACCCGGTCCAGGTCCAGCCCGAGCAGCCGGATCACGGCGAGCGTTTGCGAGGCGAACGCCTCGTTCAACTCGATCAATTCGATGTCCTCGAGCGTAAGTCCGGCATGCCGGAGCGCCTTGGGCACCGCTTCCACCGGTCCGATGCCCATGATCTCCGGCGCCACCCCGGCGACCGCGAAGGAGCGGAAGATCCCCAGCGGCTCGACTCCCAGCTCCCGCGCGCGATCCGACGACATCACCACGACCGCCGCCGCCCCATCACTGGTCTGCGACGAGTTGCCGGCGGTCACCACGCCGTCTTTCGCGAAGACCGGCCGCAGTTTGGCCAGGGCCTCGGGCGACGTATCGTAGCGCACGCCCTCATCGGTCTGGAAGGTCACGCTGTCCGATTTGGGGCGGCCGTCCCCGTTCGATTCCCATCGCGTCGCTGTGAGGGGGACGATCTCGTCGGCGAACTTTCCGGAGCGGATGGCTTCCGCCGCGCGCGTATGGCTGCGGTACGCGTACGCATCCTGATCCTGCCGCGAGACGTCGTATTTGCGCGCGACGTTTTCCGCGGTGAGCCCCATCGAAATGTAGACCTGCGGCCAGTGGTCGACGAGGTATGGATTGGGCGCGAAATCGTGCCCGGCCTGGCCCGGCATCAGGCTCATGCTTTCCGTGCCGCCGGCGACGATCACATCGGCGAACCCGCTCATGATGTGCTCGCTGGCGGTGGCGATGGCCTGCAGCCCCGAGGAGCAGAAGCGGTTCACGGTCTGGCCGGCCACGCTCTGGGGCAGGCCAGCCCGCAGCGCGGCGATGCGCGCCACATTGAGACCCTGCTCGGCCTCGGGCAGGGCACAGCCCAGCACGACGTCGTCCACCTGCGCGGGATCTAATCCCGGCACCCGCGCCACCGCCTCCTTGATGACCACCGCGGCCATCTCGTCGGGCCGCGTGTCTTTCAGCGTGCCGCGCGGAGCCTTGCCCACCGCCGTACGGACGGCGCTGACGATGACCGCTTCTCTCATCCGATCCACCCTCCGATCGTCGTTCTTCGTTCATCGTCGAACGACGAACCACGAACGATGATCGTCAGTTTCGCAATGGTCGTCCCGTCTGCAGCGTGTGCCGCATCCGGTCCTGCGTCTTGCGCTCGCCGATGAGACTGAGAAACGCTTCCCGCTCCAGGTCGTGCAGATAGGCTTCCGAGACCAGCGTCCGGTAGGCGACCCGCCCGCCGCAGACCACGTGGGCCAGTTTCCGCCCGACGACCTCATCGTACTCCGAGATCTGCCCGGCCGTGCGCATCAGGTAGAGATATGTCTCCAGCCCACCCAGACCGCGCTCCCCCACGACCGGGATCAATTCCCGCAGCGGCGGCCGGTGACCCAGACGCACCAGGGCGAGTGCGGCTTCCTTCGCGTCGGCGATCAGGCGGGCGCCGTTCATCGAGATCCCATCGGCGTCGCGCAGATAGCCCAGCGCCCGTGCGTCTTCGGCCGAGGACGACACCTTGGCCAGGGCGATGGTTTCGAAGACCCAGCGCACGAACGGCGACGGATCTGCGTCGGTGCCCGCAGGAATCCGCGCCGTCGCCCGGCGCACCATCTCGGTCGTCCCGCCCCCGGCGGGGATCAGGCCCACCCCGGTCTCGACCAGCCCGATGTACGACTCCGCCGCCGCCTGCACGCGCGCGGCGGGCAAGATCATCTCGCACCCGCCGGCCAGCGTGCGTCCGAACGGCGCGGCCACGACGGGTTTCTCGAAATAGCGCAGCGCCAGGTTCACCCGCTGGAACCCGCGCACGGCCAGGTCCAGATCGTCCCAGTTGCCGTCCTGCGCCTCCAGCAGCAGCAGCATCAGGTTCGCGCCGGCGGAGAAGTCGACTGCCTGATTTCCGATCACGAGGCCGTCGAACTGCTGCCGCACGACCTCCATCGCCCGCTGCATCATGCGGATCGTGTCCTCGCCGATCGTGTTCAGTTTCGAGTGGAACTCCAGACAGGCGATGCCGTCGCCGAGATCCACCAGGCTGGCCCCCGCGTTGTCGGCGACGACGCGGCCGGCGGACTTCACCTCGGCCAGCACCAGCACGCCGGGACGGCCCGGTTCCGCCCGGTAGTCGGCCAGGGTGAGGTCAAAGTACTCCCGGCCTCCGGCGCCGGAGCGGTAGAAGGCGCCCGTGCCACGATCCAGCACCGCGCGGACCAGCGGCGGGACGTCGCGCCCCTCCGCGTCGAGCCTGGAAGCCGTGCCGGCGACGTCCAGCCGGTCCCAGGTCTCAAACGGGCCGGCGTCCCATGCGTATCCCCACCGCATCGCCCGGTCCACGTTCACCACGTCATCGGCGATCTCGGGAATCCGCTTGGCGGCGTACACGAGGAGGTCGCTGATCAACCGCCACAGGAACTGCCCGCCCGTGTCGGTCGCGGCCAGCAGCTGGCGCAGCCGTTTGACGGGATCATCGACCAGCCGCGCCGCCTCCACCGACGGCAGCGTGACCTTGCGGCGGGGCCGGTACTCCATGGTCGCGTAGTCCAGGACCTGAATCTCGCCGTCGACGCGCCGGTAGAATCCGCTGCCGCTCTTCTCGCCCAGCCAGCCGCGCGCCGCCATCTCCCGGAACAGCGGCGGCACGGCAAAGACCTCCCGTTCGTCGTCGTCGGGCAGGTTGCGATAGGAGTTTTCGGATACGTTGATCACCGTGTCCAGGCCGACGAGGTCCGTGGTGCGGAACGTGGCGCTGCGCGGCCGTCCGATCAGCGGGCCGGTCAGCTCATCGACCTCTTCGATCGACAACCCCAGTTCCAGCATCAGCTGCACGGCCTTGCGGAATCCATACGACCCGATGCGGTTGGCGATGAAGTTGGGCCGGTCATGCGCGTAGACGATCCCCTTGCCCAGCCGGACGTCGCCCCATCCCGCCGCGGCGTCGGCCACGACGGGATCGGTCTGCGCCAGCGGGATGATCTCCAGGAGCTTCAGGTAGCGGGGCGGGTTGAAGAAGTGCGTCCCCAGGAAGTGCCGGCGGAACGCGTCGGACCGCCCGGCGGCGACCTCATGCACGGGGAGTCCCGACGTATTCGTGCTGATCACCGTGCCCTCGCGCCAGTGCGCTTCCACGCGCTCCAGCAGCGCGCGCTTGATCTCGAGGTTCTCGACGACCGCCTCGATGATCCAGTCCACGCCGCCGATCCGGCCGAGGTCGGCATCGAAGGTGCCGGTCTCGATCAGCTGCGCCCGCGCCGGCGTGAACAGGGCGGGCGGCTGCGATCTGGCGACCCGGTCCACCCCGGCGGCGACGAGACCGGGATCGAGGTCCAGCAGCAAGACCGGGATGCCGGCGTTCGCGAGGTGGGCGGCGATGGCCCCGCCCATCACCCCGGCACCGAGGACCGCGGCACGGCGCAGCGCGCGCATGCGCTACGGCGGCGGCGCGAGGATCAGCGTGTCGTCGGATTGCGCGTCGATCTGCCCGCGCGAAAACAGCATCGGGTGGTACTGCCCGGTGGCCCACAGCGGAACGAAGTCCCGGTAGTGGCGATGGAATGGCAGGCCGCTCTGGCCGGTGGTGTGGATCGAGACGGAGTGGTCCCAATCGGCGAGATCGAGGATCTGGCGGTACGATGCGACCAGCGTCTGCCGAAACGTCTTGCGGTCGAATCCGCCGTTGTTCACGGTGAAGACATCGCCCCCCGTGGGCGGCGCCGTCGCGTTGAAGATCCAGGCCAGCGCGGCGATGCGTCCGATCGGGTGAACGAATTCCATCACGTGCAGCGCGCCCCAGGTCCAGCGGCTGCGATCTGAGCCCAGCCGCGAGCTCAGCGTCTCGTTCGCATCGCGCAGCGCCTCGCCCACCGCCGCGTCGCGTCCCCGCGGGCCCCACCATGCCGACTGCGGTTGGCCGAGCAGCCGTGTGATGGTGTCCTGCCAGGCGTCCGGCCGTGCCAGATACCGTTCGAACAGATCCGGACCCAGCACGTCCTTGAAGAGCAGCGGCAACAGGGCCAGGCGAAACGCCTCGTAGATCGCCGCGGGGCGGCTGTCCGCCGCCAGCACGCCGTTCCAGCCCTTCAATTCCGCCAGCAGGCCGGCGGCCGGTTCGTCGGCCACGCGCACGTCGGCGATCGCGCGGACCAACGCCTGTCCCGGCAGCGAGGTCACGTCCATCTGCACGCGCTGCAGTTGTTCGATGGTGGCTTTGGGCATCCCCGAAATCAGCGCCGTGATGCGGCGGGCGCGGTAGCCGGGATCCCAATCTTCTGAGATGAGATAGGGATAGCCCTCGGGGGCGATGCGGTTATTCGCGGTGACGATGAAGCCCCGCGCCGGGTTGAATGACGACGGCAGGGCGTCGAAGGAAATCTCCCCGGTCCATTCATACTCGCCGGTCCACCCGGGCACCGGGACGAGTCCATTCCCCTTGGCGCGGATGGGAATGCGCCCGGGCAGCTGATAGCCGATGTTGCCGTGTCGGTCGGCAAACACGAAGTTCTGCGCCGGGACGGTCCACAGCCGCAGCGCCGCTCGAAACTCGTTCCAGTTCCTGGCCCGGCCGAGCCGCAGCACGCTCTCGACCAGCGTGCCGGGTTCCAGCGCGGTCCACCGCAGGGCAAGAAAGGCCCCCAGGTGTTCCACCACGTCATTGAGCACCGGACCGTGGCGGGTAATCCGCACCGGGAGGACGACCGTTTTCGCACCCTTCACCTTGATCTCTTCGCGGATCACATCGGCCTTCAGCCACTGGCCTTTGAACAGATACCGGGTCGGGTCATTGGGATCGAACCGTTCGATGTAGAGATCCTGTACGTCCGGGCCGGCATTGGTGACCCCCCAGGCGATGTCGTCGTTGTGGCCGATGACGATGCCCGCCGTGCCGGGGAACGTGCTGCCGATGGCATTGTACGCGCCGTCGGAGAGGTGCATCTCGTACCAGACCGACGGCATCGCGGCGTCGAGATGCGGATCGTTGGCCAGCAGAGGAGCCCCGGTCGCGGTGCGCGTTGGGGAGATGACCCAGTTGTTGCTGCCCAGGCCCGGCGCTGCGCGCGCCAGATCGAGCAGCTTCAGCACGGCGTGCGGGTGAAGGGAGCGGTAATTTGCTTCGGGAGGTACGATCACCGGTGCATCGGCGGGATAGGTGGGCAGCAGCACGTTCACGCCTGCGGGGCCAAAGCGGCTGACCAGGTGCGCGCGGAGAATCTCTTCGCTCCAGTTTCCGCTGAGGACCCACCCCATCAGTTTCGCGAATGCCAGCGTATCGGTCGGCGTCCAGGGTTCGGGTGTGACTCCCAGGATCGTGAACTCGATGGGCAAGCGGCCGCGGTGGGTGTCCAGAAATGCATTAACCCCGGCCGCGTAGGCGTCCAGCGCCGCCTTCGCATCGGCGCTGAGGCGCTGTGCCTCCACTGCCGCGGCGCGGCGAAGGCCGATTGTACGCAGGAACCGGTCGGTATCCAGCGTGGACGGACCGGAGAACTCCGACAACCGGCCCGAGGCGACGCGTCGGTTGAGCTCCATCTGCCACAGCCGGTCCTGGGCGTGGACGTATCCCTGCGCCATGAGCATGTCGTGGGTGTTGTGGGCAAAGATGTGCGGGACGCCCCAGCGGTCGCGGACCACCTCGACCTCCGAGCGCAGCCCCGCAACCTGCAGGCGTCCGCCGGTCACCGGGAATGCGCGCCGGACGAGATAAGTCCCGCCGGCCCCCACCGCCAGCACGACGATGACGAGCAGAATCAGGAGGGCGCGCAAGAGCCGTTTCGTATGCATCACATCCCTTCGACTCGCCTGCCGCAGGCCATGAGCGAGCCCGGCGCCGCCGGGCGAGTCGAATGGTTCGCGCGGCTGCGAACATCCTCCTCGTTGCGGTGCAAAGTCCTACGTCGCTGAGATGCAGACGCAGCGCAACAGAGTTACTTTGCGCGCTGTGCTAGACTTTGCATGATGCAGAATCCCTCACTGACGCGCGTGTTTCGCGCCCCGCAGGTTCGGGCCGCCGTGGTGTCGGTCGTCGCCGGAATTGCCATTCTCGTCCTCAAGTTCGGGGCCTATCTGCTCACCGGATCGGTGGGGATTCTCTCCGACGCCGCGGAGTCGGTCGTCAACGTCATCGCCGCCAACGTTGCGCTGGTCAGCCTGGTCGTGGCCGTGCGCCCCCCGGATGAAGGGCACCCGTACGGCCACGGGAAGGCCGAGTACGTTAGTGGCATCACTGAAGGCAGTCTGATTGTGTTGGCGGGCGCCTGGGTCCTGGTCACGGCCGTCCTGCGTCTGCTGAATCCGGCGTCGCTCCGGAATCTCGATGCCGGGCTGATCGTGCTGGCCGTGGCCGCCACGGCAAACTACCTGACCGCGAGGTTCCTCTTGCGGGTGTCGGCGGACGCGGACTCGATGGCGTTGGAAGCCGACGCCCGGCACCTGCTGGCGGACGTGCTCACGACGGTGGCCGTCTTTGCCGGTTTGGGGTTGGTGTGGCTGACCCGCGTGCCATGGCTGGATCCGGTGGTCGGGATCCTGGTCAGCCTGCACATCCTGGGGATGGGCCTCGGGGTGTACCGGCGGTCATTGGGCGGGTTGATGGATACAAGCCTGCCGGCCGCGGAGGAAGCCACCATCAAAGCGATCCTCGACGCGCACAGGGATGAGATCGTCGACTACCACGCGTTCCGCGCGCGGAAGGCCGGGTCGCGCCGCTTCATTGACCTGCATCTGGTCCTGCACCGCACCATGACCGTCGGCCAGTCCCACGCGCTGACGGATCATCTGGAAGACCACATCAAAGCCGAGCTGCCGGGGACCGACATCACCATCCACGTCGAGCCCTGCGGCGCATCGTGCGCGCGCTGCGCCGCCATCGAAGCGGAATCCAAGACCCCCGCCTAAACTCCCGGCAGGAGAAGAGTTAGTCTTGTCTAAGTTAGTCTAGACTAATTCCTCATCCTTGGTGATTTCCATGAACAAGCGCATCAGACGGCGCGACTTCCTGCGCGCCACCGGCCTCAGTGCCGCGGGCATCGTTGGCAGCGCGGCGCTGGCGTCCGTCGCCGGCAGCCTCCCACCCGCAGCAGGTTCATCGCCGCCGGCCGGGCATGACCACACGTCGGCCGCTCCGGGCATGCCCGGTCACGCCGGCAACGTTACCGTGGGCGACGTGGACACGAAGCGGATGGGGTACGATCCCTCCGCGTTCATCTCCACGTTCGATCGCGGCAAGGTCTCCCGCCTTCCCGGCGGCCGCACCCTGCGTGAGTTCCAGATCGTGGCCCACGACAAGGAGATCGAGATCGCCCCGGGCGTGTTCTTCCCGGCGTGGGTGTTCAACGGCACCGTGCCCGGCCCGACGCTGCGCTGCGTGGAAGGCGATCATGTCCGGCTGAAGTTCATCAACGCCGGAAGCCATCCGCACACGATGCACTTTCACGGCTTCCATACCGCGGAGATGGACGGCGTGCCGGGCGTCGGGCCGGGGGAGATCGCCCCGGGGGGGAGCGTGACCTACGAGTTTGACGCCGCCCCGTTCGGGCTGCACCTCTACCATTGCCACGCCCTGCCGCTGCGCCGGCACATCCACAAGGGTCTGTACGGCACCTTCATCATCGATCCCGCCCGGGGCCGGGCGCCCGCGCGTGAGCTGGTGATGATGATGAACGCGTTCGACACGAATTTCGACGGGGAGAATGAAGTCTACGCCGTCAACACGGTGGCCTTCCATTACGCGAAGCATCCGATCCGCGTGCAGAAAGGCGAACTGGTCCGCATCTACCTGGTGAACATCACGGAATTCGATCCGCTCAACTCCATCCACATCCATGCGAACTTCTTTCACGTCTACCGGACCGGCACGTCGCTGACCACCAACGAGTTCACCGACATCATCATGCTCTGCCAGGCGGAGCGGGCGGTTCTCGAGCTGCGGTTCCCGCACGCGGGCCGGTTCATGTTCCACGCCCATCAGACGGAGTTCAGCGAGCTGGGGTGGATGGGCTTCTTCGAGGTCGTCGACAATGCCATCTGAGGCGCCGGCGGTGGATCAACGCCGGCGGTGGCTGTGGGGACTGCTCCCCCTGCTGCTGCTGGCCGTCCTGGTGGCCGTCTTCTTCCGCGTCGGCCTGGTCGGCGTCTTCAAGGCCGCCTTTCCGCCCGTGGAAGCATTGACGATCGATCGGGTGGGATTGGCCCCCGGCCGCATGGTCATCTACGTGACCAACGGCGGCCCGCAGCCGGTGACCGTGTCACAGGTCCTCGTCGATGACGCCTACTGGCAGTTCACCATCGAACCGGATGCGACGATCAAACGCCTGGGTTCGGCGCGCATCATGCTCGATTACCCCTGGGTGCAGGGAGAGGCGGTCACGGTCAAGATCCTCACCCCCACCGGGCTGACGTTCGAGCACACGATCGCCGTGGCGACCGAGTCGCCGCGCGTCGACGCCCGGTACCTGGGCACGTTTACGCTGCTGGGCATCTACGTCGGCGTCATCCCGGTGTTCCTCGGCCTGCTGTGGCTGCCGTTCCTCCGGCAGCTCAGCCGCCGGTGGATCGCGTTCTTCCTTGCGCTGACCGCGGGGCTGCTGGTGTTTCTGGGGGTCGAGGCGGTCGTGGACGGGCTCGAGATCGCCGCCGATCTGCCCGCCGCGTATCAGGGCACCGGACTGGTGCTGGTCGGTTCGATCATCACGTTTCTGGTGCTCGTCGGCGTCAGCCGCCTGCTGGTCCGCGGCGACGACCCGGTGCGGCGGCGGTACGCCTTGGCCACGCTCATCGCCTTGGGCATCGGTCTGCACAACCTGGGCGAGGGGCTGGCGATCGGCGCCGCGTACAGTTTGGGAGAAATCGCGCTGGGGACGTTCCTCGTGGTTGGGTTCACGATCCACAACACGACGGAAGGGTTGGGGATCATCTCTCCGATTGCGCGGGAGCGCCCGGCGCTGCGCACACTGCTCGCCCTCGGCGCGCTGGCCAGCGTCCCGACCATCGCGGGCGCGTGGATCGGCGGACTCAGCTACTCGCCGGTCCTGGCCACGCTGTTTTTGGCGATCGGCGCCGGCGCAATCTTCCAGGTAGTGTACGAGCTGCTCAAGATCATGCTGCGCGAGGAAGAGGCCACGGCGATGATCTATCAACTGGCGGGATTCGCCGCCGGCCTGCTCGTGATGTACGTGACGGGACTATTTGTCGCAGCCTAAATTGGAGACGGTGGTCGTTGGTCGTTGGTGGTCAGGGCAGAGCTAGAGGCGGCATCGACTCTTCAACGACCAACGACCAACGACCAACGACCAACGGCAGTTAGCGTATGCTGACCAAAGCGATCGAAGACTACCTCAAAGTGATCTACAAGCTCGACCAGTCGGGCGAGGCGGTGACCACGAGCGCCATCGCCGATCGGATGAACGTCGCCCAGGCATCGGTGTCGAACATGGTGAAGAAACTCGCGCGGCTCAAACTGGTCGAGCACCCCCCCTACCGAGAGATTCAGCTTACTCCGGGGGGCCGTAAGGTGGCATTGGAAGTCGTCCGCCATCACCGACTGCTGGAGCTGTACCTCTCGCAGGTGCTTGGCGTGAGCCTGGACCGGGTCGATGCGGAGGCGGAGCAGCTCGAGCACGTACTGTCCGAGGACCTCGAAGAGCGCATTGCGCAGTCATTGGGCGATCCGACGCGGGACCCTCACGGCGATCCCATTCCCGCGCGCGATGGAACAGTTGAATCCCTCCAGCATCCAGTGCTTGCCGGCCTGGCGCCCGGGGCGAAGGGCACCATTGTCCGCGTAAGTGACAGCGACCCCGCCATCCTCCGCGATCTCGCGGATTCCGGCATATTGCCGGGGGCCGAGTTTGAGGTCGTCTCCACCAGCCCGCGCGGGGACCTGCGCGTCCGCACCGCCGGCACCGATCACACGCTGTCGTCAGGCCACGCGAAAGCCATCTTCGTCCGGGCGAAATAGCCTGCGTTAGGACCTCCGCAGTTCCACCCGCAGCTCTTCGAGAATCCGCGAGTCGATCGTCCGCACCATGTCCTCTACGCTCCCCTTGAGCAGGCCGATGTCGGCGAGGAGCTGCCCGTAGAAGCGGATGCTGCGCTCCATGTCCAGGTCGCGCCAGTTCGCGGGTACCATGCTCGCGGCAAAGAGAACGTTGTTGAAGTTCGCAGGGCCCCCGAACAGACCCCGGTCCGTGACACGCTTGACGGCCTCGGTGCGGTTTGAAGTCTGCGCATCGGCGGCCCGCAGGATGGCGCGCACGGCGCGTTTCGCCGCGACGGGATTGGCACGATACCACTCCTGCTTCGCGACGATCAAGCAGCAGGCCAGGGAGCCCCATGGGCGGTCCGTGAGCTGGCTGTGGATGACGTGGCCGCGGTTGGCGGGGTTCGCGTGCAGCGCAGCTGTGACGACTTGCGCCGCGAACACGGCGTCGTTCTTACCCTCGAGGAAGAGGGCGACCGGGTTCGCGTCCGGTTGCACCACCCAGTTGACCTGGTTCAGTTCTACACCGGCGTGCTTGAGGACCCTCGCCGGGTAGCTATAGGCGGTGCTCGCCAGAGTCTTCGACTGGACGACGAGGGTGCGGCCCCGAAGATCCTGCAGCGAGTTGATCCCGGGCTGCGCCCAGATCTCGGCACATCCGGGGTGCAGGCCCGCGAATACCACGATGCGCTCGCCGTCTTCGAGTAGCCGCGGGAGGGTGAGGATGGGGTCGGCAATGTCGATGTCGACGCGCCCGCTGGCCAGCTGCGCGCCGGCGAGAATCTCTGTCCGGGTGAAGCCTTCTTGCTGGAGGAAGGGTTCGGCCGCCATGACCGGGTGGTCGCAGGGCAGCGTGCCGAGCCGGATCGTGGTCGTCTCTGGTGGAGGGAGCGTTCCCTGTTTGGCGAAAGCGGACGTCAGATAGGGAGCCAACACCCGGCCGCCCGCGACCGCGGCGGCGATTACTGCGGACCTGCGAAGGACCTCACGTCGTGAAATCATGGGTCTTGCCTCCTCTGTAGTGATAATGGCTGCTCTAAGAGTCTTACCCACAGGCTCCTGCCGTCCTGCATCGCTGAGCGTCGATTTGACACCGTTACAATCGCTCACTATACTCGGCACAAAGGTTTGGCGATCATGACCGCCTAGATCGTCCGGTCTGCAAGAGCCCGCAGGGGAACATTCCCGGGTCGGGCTCTTGCGCTTTTTTGGTTCGACTACGGGTAAGGACATAGATGATGACCATCCAGGAGTACTTCGAGGAAGCGAGGCAGGACCGCCGCCTCCGGCGGACCACGCACCACTACGTCTCGGACATGATCGAGCACTACGGCCGGGATCGCGTGTTCGAGGGCGTGTTCGGCATGGAGAAGCAGCTCGACGACATCGTCGCGTATTTCCGCGGTCATTCCATGTCGATGGAACGCCGTCTGCTGCTGCTGGTCGGCCCGCAGGGATCCGGAAAATCGATGACCGTCGACCGCCTGAAGGGCAAGCTCGAGGAGTATTCGCACACCTCCGACGGTGCGCTGTACGCGGTGCAGGGATGCCCCTTCCACCAGCACGCCTTCGATCTCATCCCGGCGGACGTCCGCGAGGAGTACGGGATCTTCTGGCATGACGAGGCCGTCCCGTGCCCGGTCTGCGACCGGCTGCTCGCCGCCGCCGGCGGCTGGCGTACCGTGCCGGTGAAGAGGATCTACATCTCGTCGCGGGACAAAGTCGGCGTGGCCAAGCACACCCCAACGGACCTGCGCCGCGAAGACATCACCAACTTCGTCGGCAACATCAACTTCGCCATGCTGAAGGAGCACGGCTCGACCTACGATCCGGATGCCTATGATTTCGAGGGCAAGATCATCTGGGCCAACCGCGGCATCCTGGACTGGACGGAGGTGTTCAAGAGCCGTCGCCAGCTGCTGTCGCTGCTGCTGGAGCTGATCCAGTCCAAGCGCGTCGACCTGGCGAACTTCCCCACGGTCCACGTCGATGAGGTGGTGATCGGGCACAGCAACTACCCCGAGTACGCGGTATTCCTCTCCGAGGACATCATGGAACCGCTGCGGGGCCGCATCCACAAGATCGACTTCCCCTACAACGTGGACGTGGGCGGCGAGAAGAAGATCTACACCGCGCTGGTCGAGCGGGCGAACCGCACCCGCGGCGAGCAGAAGCACGTCCCCGACGATGCGTACGAGCTGGCGGCGCGTTATGCTTTGAAGACCCGCGCCGACTCGCAGGGGGTGCGCGGGCTGTCGCCGCGCTTCTTCGAAGACGCGTTCTCCTACGCCTACACGCTGGCCGACCAGTGCATCGACATGGAGACGATCGCCGCCGCCATCGAACGCACCTTCGAGCACCAGTCGATCAAGGACCTCAACCTCAAGGAGCTCCTCAAGCAATTTGAGGAGACGAAGGTGGAGTTCATCAACCAGAAGGTGGAGCTGATCGTCGAGGATGTCGTGCCGGGGCACTTCTACGACTACGGGCAGAACCTGTACCTGAACTACCTGGAGGCCGCGGCGAAGAACGTCACCGGCGAGCCGCTGGGCACCGGCGAGAAAGAGCTGGTGGATGAAGTCGAAGGCATCATGGTGCAGAAGCGCCAGATCAGCCGGCAGGGGCGCGTGGCGTTCGAGAACGTGCTGCTGGAACGCCGCGACGAGCTGGCGAAGATGAGTTACTCCGAGAACGAGCATCTCCGCTCGGCGATCAACGAGATCGTCTTCAACAAGATCAAGAACCTGCTGCGGCTGTACGAGAAGAGCGAAGACGTCGACAGCAAGAGTCAGGAACTGCTGGACGTGCTCTATCGCAGCGCGCGCCAGGAGTACGGCTACTGCGACATCTGCGCGCGGTCCCTCTTCAAGGTGATCGGCCGCAGTTTCTAGCGATGCGGATCCACCGCGGGCGGATTGCGCAGGTCAAGCACGATCAGCTGCTGCGCGAGTACCTCAAGCAGAACCTCAACGAGCTGATCCAGCAGAAAGAGCTGATCATCGACGGCAAGGTCAAGACGCAGGTCGCCACCTTGGACCTGCCCACGCTGAAGTTCGGCGAGGACGCGCCGGTGCTGGCGCGCGGCAGCGGCGGCGGGGCCGGGCGGGGCGGGGGCGGGGCGGGGCGGGGCGACGAGGTGCAGGTCTTAGGCGGCCTGCTCGGGGGCGATCATCACGGCCGCGAGCTGCGCGTCGAGCTCGACTTCGACGAATTCGTGCGGCTGGCCCAGGAAGTGCTGCTGGATGAGATCAGCCTCCCCTCGCTGAACGAGCCCACGCATTCCGGCGACGTGGATGCCGACACAGTCCCGGAGCTGGACGATCTCGACCGGGTCGGGCTGCGGCCGGATCTGAACCTGGAAGAGACGATGCTGCACGCGTTGATGCGCAACCTGCGCGAGCGCGGGCGCGCGGACTACGACGTCGATCTGACGCAGGACGGCTGGTACTTCGTCGAGGATCCCACGTTCTACCGCAACCACCGCTCCGTGGAGGTGTACGTGCTGGACATCTCCGGCTCCATGCGCGGCGAGTACCTGGCCCTGGTGCGCAAGACCATCTTCGTGCTGTGGTACTACCTGGAACGCCGCTATCCGACCAATCTGCGGCGCTATGTGGTTTTTCAAGATACCGCCGAAGAGAAAACCCGCGATGAGTTCTTCTGCGTCGAGTCCTCCGGCGGTACGCACA
>DASXUC010000159.1:0-3598 GCA_036505015.1 bacterium
CGTTGTGGAACCTCACCCCGCGCAGAATCTGGATCGTGTACACTTTGCCGTTGGGGCTGATCCTGGGCATTCCGGCGGCCAGATCGGGAACCAGCTTGCCGTTGACGTCATAGCGGTAGAGGGTGTTGTAGAGGATCAGCCCGGCCATGCGCCAGTCGGTTCCGGCCGACGCGCTGGGCGGATCCAGACTTTCCACGTTCCCGGCGCGGTACACCGCGGTGATCTCGCCGCCGGTCTGGACCGCCGGGGCGGCCTGCGCAAACGGGGCGGCGAGCTGCGCGAACGCGACCAGCGCCAGCCACCGCCATGTCGACCTGCCTCTGCCGTTGGTCATCGACGCACCTCGCCTTACGTCAAATTCCAAGCCCTCTCCCCCGTGAGAGGGAGAGGGAGGGGTAAGGGGGCACAACGCTTGCTGAGTTCGCCGCCACCTTCCATCTCCTCTCAGCCCAGCCAGCGTTCCGCGCGCCAGGGCGCCGGGCCCTGGTAATCGTAGTAGGCCGTGCGTGCGATGACCGGCGCGTCCGCCGATATCAGGCCGCCGGGAAAGTATCCGTTGTGCAGACGCACCACGGCGTAGTAGTGGGGGGCGAGTTCCCGCGCGGCGTAGGCGTGTTTGGCGCTCGTTCGCCAGTGGTCTCTGGCGGCGGGTGGATCGAGCATGATGAGGTTGGCCCAGTTGCCTTCCACCAGCCGCAGCGAACCGTAGCTGATGATGCCGGGATGACGGGGGAACTCCAGGATCAGCTCGTCGTCAACCGCTTCCAGCGGCCCAAAGTCGAGCCCCACGCGGCGGTGCGCGAAGAACCCGACGAATGCGAGATCGCGGCGCTGTCGCAGGACCTGGTCGTCCGTGACGACAACGTGGTGCGGTTGCGCCTCGACGTCGGGAAGACGCAGCGTCACGGGCCGCTCACCGGGGAGCAGATTCTCCAGCGCGTGGCGCAGCGCGGCGGCCATCAAGCGGATGACCGCCAGATCCTGTGCCGAATGGACCGGATCCGTGACCGGGTGACCAGCTGCGACCTCTGCTCTGTTCAGCCTCACGAAGGGGTCCACTGGGTTCGCTCCGCGGCGTGGACTCAGACTTCGGCCCGATGTGCGGACGTTCCTGTCCCTACCCCCTGCGCGGCGGCAGCCACGATCGCGGGAGAGTCGGTGCGTAGGGCTAGAGCGTCGGCCGGGGGTAGTTGGCGAGGAACTGGGACAGCAGGTGGGACGCGCCCCAACCCGCGGCCACGAGGACCGCGATCCACATCATCCAGCGCATCGCGACACCAACAGGCCGCGCGCCGTAACAGATCTCTCGCGGCCTCATACGGTACATGCCCAGAAACTGCCGCGGCATCCGCGCGGACTCCAAGGCAGAAAATTGAGCATCCATAGACTGTCTCGCCCAAGCGGATCGATGCGGAATCCGACGAGGAGTTTACCAGACTCCGTCGTACTGTAGGCAGGGTTCTGCGGGCATAAGACTCATTGGCGTGGCAATGATCTTACGGCGATCCACCGTACTTCTGTGTCTGCTCGTCCTGGCCGCATCTCCGGCGGTGCGCGCTGCGTCCGCTCCCGCGGGGATGTCGGTGAATGCCGCCTTTTACCTCAACGTCGCGTTGAACATCATGCAGCGCTCCTCGGTCAACAAAGGGCAGATCGACTGGACCGCGCTGCGGGCCGCCGCGCTGGAACGAGCCGCCGGGGCCCAGACGTACGCGGACACCTACCCGGCGATCGAGGCCGCACTGAAGGACCTGGGCGACCGGCACAGCTTCTTCGTACCACCGCAGGGGGCTCCACGGACGCCGCCGGCCGGGCAGGGGCCGGCGGACTCCGCGCGCGTCGTCAGCCACCGGTTCGGCTACATCTTTGTGCGCAGCGGTCCCGGCAGGGATTCCGCCGCGACGGCCGCGCGGCTGCAGCGTCTGCTGCAGGGGCTGAACCGCAGCAGCCCGTGCGGCTGGATCGTGGACCTCCGCAGTGCATCGGGCGGCACGTTGTTTCCGATGCTGGCCGGGCTGGGGCCGGTGCTGGGGGAAGGGGTTGCGGCAAAAATTGTCTACCCGTCCGGCATGCGGGCCGACGTCTTCTACACGCGCGGCGCAGCCGGCATGATCCGGTACCCCGGCGCGGTGCAGACAGTCGTCGTCAAACTCGCGCACCCAGCCTCGCTGGACGATGCCATTCCGTTTGCGGCAGTGCTGACGGGGCGCAATACCGCGGATGCCGGCGAGGCGCTGGCCGTCGCGTTCAGAGGACGCATCAATACGCGCAGCTTCGGCCGGCCCACCGCGGGGTTCTCGACACACAGAGATACGTTCCGGCTGAGCGACGGCGCGGTGCTCTCGCTCGCCACGTCGGTGATGGCCGACCGCACCGGCCAGCGCTACGGGGGGAGCGTCGCACCGGACATCGCCGTCGAGGGTCCGGACGAGCCGCAGCCGGGTGTCGATGATTCACTGATTGACGCCGCCGCACGCTGGTTAACGATCCAACCGTCCTGCGCACGCGCGATGGCCTGGCGCTAGCGTCCGGGCAGCGCACATCCTTCCATCGCGGTCTTGATCGGTACACCGACGACGAGACCGCGACCGGCGTTGACGCCGGAGACGATGCCCACGACCTCGCCGTCGCTGTTGAGAATCGGCGATCCCGAACTGCCCGGAATCACCGCCCCCGACGTCACCTGAACGATCACCCACGGTGTGGTGACGTCGACGACGTCCCCCCGCATTTCATACCGCACGATCGTCTCCGTCGCGCCCGGAAAGCCGATCGAGCGCACCTTGTCGCCGACCGCGGCCGCCGCAGGAGCGATCGCCAGCGCGGGTGGCATCGGCGGGCCGAGCAGCCTGGTGATCCGGACCAGCGCGGCATCAAAAGGCTGGACGGAGCCGTTGCCGGGGGCCGCCCAGCGCGAGTCCACGCAGGTGAGCTCGCCGACGCCGAGCTGCGTGTCGGGGATGCCGGTCCGGATCGCCTGCAGGACGATCCACTCGTACCCGTTGGCGATGCTCTGGCGGAACGAATGGACGACGTGGGCATTCGTGTAGAAATAGCCCATGCCGACGTGGAACGCGGTCCCGTTCGTGACGTAGAAGTTGGATGGGCGATGGGCCACGCCGATGGCCACGATGGCACGGTCGGTCACGTCCCTGCCGATATCGGCGTGCGACGGGCCAGCCGCCAGCAGGGCCAGCGCCACCACCAGCGTCCCGGCGGCGGCGGCCCTGCGGACACGCGCGCGGACGATCACACGGCCACCGGATCGGGAATCGGGACCCCGTAGATCTCCCCGAACTTCCGCTGCAGGTACGCCAGGTACGGCTCCGGAGAGAGTTCGCTGCCGGTGGCCCGCCGGATCACATCCTTGGCGAAGAATTTTCGTCCGTGCCGGTGGATGTGTTCCCGCAGCCAGCCCAGCAGCGTGCCGAACTCCCCGCGCCCGATCTCGTCGGGGATGGCCGGGTTCGCCCGGACGGCGGCTTCGAACAACTGCACGGAGATGACGTTGCCCAGCGTGTACGTCGGGAAGTACCCGATCGACCCGCCGGACCAATGGATGTCCTGCATCACACCGTCTTTGTCGTCGGGCGGCACA
>DASXUC010000160.1:0-23216 GCA_036505015.1 bacterium
GGTTGTGCTCGGGACCGGCCCCTCGCGTCGAGTCGGGCGGCTCGGATTGACGTTGCAGGCCTCACGTTCCCTGCCGCGCTCGCCTGCCAATCTGTAGCAACGGATCACTGCGGTCTCTTCCGCTGACCGCGACATCGGTGCTGCGATCCTGTGCTTCACGGCCTGCAATATGGTTGCCGCCCTCCAACGTCGCTCGGGTGGCCGCCCCACTCGCCCGCCGCCATCCCTTCTTGGTCCGTCTCGGCCTCGGCGCGTACCCTCCTGTGGGGCTGGGGGAGGGCCGCGGAGCGGACGTGGCGGCGAGCTGTCGCCGTCGTGCGCGAGGGCCGCGTCGCGCAGGGGGGGGCCCCGCATGCAGCGTCACGCAGGGAGCACGGCGCAGGATCGCTCGCGCGGTCGTGCGGGGGGGCCCGGAGCAGCGTGCCCGGCCGTCGTGCAGGCCGGGTGAGCCCAGCCGATCGTGGCGGGGCGAGCCCGAGCGCTACGCTAAAGGCCTCGGGGTCCCCGGAAATTTGCGCAGCGAATTTCCGGGGTGAGCAGGTGAGCCGCCCCAGGGAGCGGAGTGGCCCTCCACCAGCCTGGACGAAAACGAGCAGGTTCAAATGAACCACTACCGCCACGGCCGCTTTCCCAGGTCTCTATTTCACCCTCTGTGGTTAGACGGTTATGAGAGGAGGGAAAAAATTTCCGTAGTCTTCCATCGAGGTGAAATGCATCATGCGACGCACACTGTTCCGTGTCGGTATCATCGCCGTGGTGCTGCTGACAATTACCAGCATCGCGGCCGCACAGTATGCTCCACCGCCGAATCCGGCGCCCCCGATGCCCCCGACGGTTCCCAATCCACCGAACCCGGCGCCTCCGGCGCCGTCGACTCCCTACCGAGCGCCCACCAGTAATACAAGCACGCTCCTGCTGATCGGAGCCGTTCTCGCCGTCGTCGCCCTGGTGGCGATCGTCGCCATCAGCCGCCGAAACGGGCGCACCGATACAGTCCACACCCGATAGCAGCCGAGGTCGCCGGAGAGGAAGGAGCGAGCGAGATGGCACGACGCTATGGAAAGAAGGCTCAGCAGACTGTAGAGAGCGCGATGCGCCGGCGCAAGAAGGGAACGCTGAAGAGCGGGCGCAGCGGCAAGAAGGTCACCAGCCGCAAGCAGGCGATTGCGATCGGGCTGTCGGAGGCGCGGAAGAAGGGTGCCAAGGTCCCACCGGCCCCCAAGAAATCCCGCAAGAAGCGCTGACCAAGGTCAGACCGCCGCCGATTCGAGGGATGTGGAGTTCCCACGTCCCTCGAACTCTTTTCACGAACACCCAGGACGACGGAGGTCGCGATGGTTGGTGAACTGTTGGCGCCGCAACTCAGGGATTACCTGGACCGGCTGGTCCCGCCCCGCCCTGCCGAGATGCAGGCGATGGAGGCGTATGCCCGCGAGCACCGCTTCCCGATCGTGGGACCGGCGGCGGGGCAGTTCTGCTACCTGCTGGCCAGACTCGTCAAGGCCCGTCGCGTCTTCGAGATGGGATCGGGTTATGGATACTCCACGGCGTGGTTCGCGCGGGCCGTCAAAGAGAACGGCGGCGGGACGGTGTTCCACGTGGTGTGGGATGACGAGTTATCGCGCCGGGCCCGCACACATCTGCGCGCGCTGGATCTCGACGACGCCATCGAATACCGGGTGGCCGAAGCGATCCAGACGCTGCGCGACACCGAGGGACCGTTCGATCTGATTTTCAATGACATCGACAAGCAGGCCTACCCCGAGTCCCTGCCGGTCATTGCCGAGAAACTCCGGGTCGGCGGCGTGCTGATCGTCGACAACATGTTCTGGAACAGTCGCGTCTTTGATCACCGCGACAAGGACGCAACGACGGAAGGCGTGCGTGAATTCACACGCGTGATCACGTCCGATCCGGGCTGGGCGACCTCGATTGTGCCGATCCGGGACGGGCTGCTGGTCGCGTCCCGCCTCTGAAGGTGCCCCTGCATGCGGGCCCCGAACCTGCCACCCATGGCGCTCCCCACCGGGACGGTCACGTTTCTCTTCGCCGACATCGAAGGCAGCACGCGCCTGCTGCAGCAGGTGGGGGATGGCTATGCGGCCGTGCTCGCCGACTACCGCCGGCTGTTCCGGGCCGCGGCCGCGGCGCATGCCGGCCAGGAAGTCGACATGCCGGGGGACGCCTGCTTCTTCGCCTTCGCCCGCGCCACCGAAGCCGTCGCCGCCGCGGTCGACGCGCAACTTGCCCTGCAGGCGCACCCGTGGCCGGATGGCCGGATGGTGCGCGCGCGCATTGGGGTCCATACCGGCGAACCGTTCGCCCAGGATGGTAATTACGTCGGGCTGGACGTGCACCGGGCGGCCCGGATTTGTTCCGCCGCCCACGGCGGGCAGATTCTGCTGTCCGATGCCACGCGCGTTTTTGTGGAACAGGCGCTGCCGGACGGGGTGGCGCTGCGCGATCTCGGCGAGCACCGATTGAAAGACCTGCAGCGGCCGGAACGGCTGTATCAGGCCGTGCACCCACGGCTGCCGGAGTCGTTTCCCGCGCTGCGCACGCTCGATGCCCGGCCGAACAACCTGCCCCAACTGCCCACGCAATTCATCGGACGCGAGCACGAACTGAAATCGCTCCAGCAGATGCTGCTCACAGCAAGCGTCCGGCTGGTCACCCTGACCGGCCCCGGGGGGACGGGAAAAACGCGCCTGGCCCTGCAACTGGCCGCCGCGGCTGTCGAGGAATTCCCGCACGGCGTCTATTTTGTTCCCCTGTCGCACGTGAACGATTCCGACATGATCATTCCGGCGATCGCCCGGGCCCTCGAAGTCGGTGAAGTAAAGGACCACCCGCTGCAGCAGACGGTGCCGCAGTATCTGCAGGATCGACACCTGCTGCTCGTGCTCGACAACCTGGAACAGGTGCTGACCCCGGCCCCGGTGGTCCACGATCTGCTGGCACGCTGCCCACACCTGAAGATCATCGCCACAAGCCGCGAGCGCCTGCACCTGAGCTGGGAGCATGAATTCCCGCTTCCCCCGCTGCAGACGCCCCCGGCCGGCAGCGCCTTCGATGTGCAGGCGGCCTCGCCGGCGATCGCCCTGTTCGTCGACCGTGCCCGCATGGTGCAGCCGGGGTTCGCGGTCACCCCGGACACGGCCGGTGTGGTCGCGGAGATCTGTGCCGGGTTGGATGGGCTGCCGCTGGCGATTGAACTGGCGGCCGCCCGTGTGAAACTGCTACCGGTCCGCGAAATCGCCAGGCGCCTGCAGGACCAGCTGCGCCTGCTGCAGGGCGGCCCCCTGGATGCTCCCGAACGGCACCGGTCGCTGCAGGCGGCGATGCTGTGGAGTTATGACCTGTTGTCCGCGCAGGATCGCCGGCTGTTCCGGCGGCTCTCCGTGTTCCGGGGCGGGGTTGCGCTGGATTCGGCCGAGGCCGTCAGTCAAGATCTGGACTTCGATGTCCTGACGGGCCTCGGATCGCTTGTGGATAAGAGCCTGCTGCGGCAGGTGCAATCACAGGATGACAGTCCGCGTTTCCTGATGCTGGAGACGATCCGTCAGTTTGGTCTCGAGCGGCTGGCCGCCGAGGGCGACCTGGAAGAAGCCCGGCGCCGGCACGCGGAGCACTTTGCGGGCCTTGGGGACCGATTGGAAGCCGGGATCCCCGCAGATGAGGAGCGGCTTGCCGACCGGTTGTGGAGGGATGCGGACAACGTCCGCGCCGCGCTCGACCGGGTGATCCAGAGCGGGCAGACAGCTCTTGCGGCCAGGGTCGGCGCCGGCCTGGGCTGGGTTTTCTACATGCGCGGGCAGTTAACCGAAGGCCGCGAGCGCCTCGCGCGCGTGATGACGCTGTCACTGGGACCCGAAGGTCCGGCCCGTGCTCGTGCGGCGATGGCCGCCGGGGTACTGGCCTGGAGCACGGGCGAGACCGGTCCGGCGCATACCTGGCTGCACGATGCGCTGAGGTATTTTGAGATCCATGAAGACCGCCAACGGGAAGCCGTGGCAACGGCATTTCTCGGGCACGTCGCGCGTACGGCCGGGGATCTGGTGGAAGCTGCCGCCCGGTACGACCGGGCGCACTGGATCTATCGAGACCTCGGCCATGACACCGGCGTCGCGTGGACGCTGCATGATCTTGGCCAGATTGCGCGCGACCGCGGGGCCCTCGACGAAGCGACGTCCCTGGAAGAGCAGAGCCTGGTGGTGTTCCGGCAACGCGGAGACCGCTGGGGCGCGGCCTGGGCGTTGTGGAACCTCGGGGTCACCGCCCACCGCCAGGGCCACGACGACCGTGCCCGCGCATATTACGCGGAGAGCCTGGAACTCTATCAAGCGCTCAACGACCGCCGGGGTATCGCGCAGTGCCTGGAAGGGCTGGCAGCCATTGCCTTCGTGGCCGGGCGGCTCGAAGAATCGGTGCGCGTCATCGCCGCCGTCGACGCGCTTCGCGCTACCGCCGGCGCGCCGCCCACCATTTCCGACCGCACGGAATATGACCGCACCGTCGAGGCGCTGCGGGCGGGCCTGTCGCCGGACGCGTATGCTCGCGCCTGGGAGGCGGGCGGGCGCCTGGAGCCAGAGCAGGTAATCGAGCTCGCGCTGCAGGCCGCCCAGCCCCCGTCTGCGCCGGCAGTTCCGCCCGCGGCCAAGAAGGGCCCGCTCACTGACCGGGAGGAGGAAGTAGCCGCGCTGGTGGCCCGGGGGCTGTCCAACCGTGAGATCGCTTCGGCGCTGTCCATTGCCGAACGCACCGCGGTCAGCCACATCGAGCACATCATGAACAAGCTCAGTCTGCACTCCCGCGCTCAGATCGCCGTCTGGGCGGTGCGCTACGGGCTCGACGAGCATCACTCATCCTAGCCCTCACGACCCCCTTCGCATCGGCAGTTCTTCCGATATGCTTCGCCGCAGGGAAAGTTTCTGCGGTCGGAAGTTCCTGCGATGCTTCCCGAGACGTCGCGACCTATGCTGAACTCGCACAAAAACTTCTTTGGGGGGAGAGTGATTGCAATGCGCTCAATCAGTATTCTGCTTGCAGGAATCGCGCTGAGTGTGCTGGCCGTCGGGATCACCGCGGCTCAGAATGGGGTGACTATTAAGCCCGTCCTGCAAACTACCACGAACACGATGGGACGGCCGATCGTATTCCCGCGGGTCCGCAACCAGTTCACCGTCCTCACGATCGACATCGCTCCCGGCAATCAGCTCGGCCGCCACATGCATCCGGTTCCGCTGGTCGTGTACGTGCTTGCGGGAACGCTGACTGTTGAGGAAGATGGCTATCCTGCGCGGACGTACGCCCGGGGGCAGGCGTTTGCGGAAGCCGTGAACGTGTGGCACAACGCAATCAATCGTGGAACCGCCCCGGTGCGGGTGCTCGTGGTCGTCGCGGGCGAAGAAGGGAAGCCCGTCCTCGTGAAACCGTAGCAACATTGGGGATGCATAGTGCGCTGGCCGTGCGGGAGATAGCTCGGTGAAAAGGGGCGCTGGCGGCGGTGCCCGCGATCATCGACCGGCATGAGGGCGCCGGGAGAATCGAGAAGGACGAATCGGGACGAACGAACGTGAGGATGCCGATGCGTGCGCGCTATCCGGACACGGAAGGGTACATCGAACGCGGTGGGGTTCGTGTGTTCTACGAGGCATTCGGCGACGGCTCCCCCACCGTGATGTTCCTGCCGGCGTGGGCGATCGTGCATTCGCGCGCCTGGAAGGCGCAAATCCCCTTCTTCGCGCGGCATTACCGTGTCGTGACCTTCGACCCGCGCGGGAACGGAAGGTCCGATCGGCCTCCCGATGCCGCAGCGTACTCGTCTCGGGAATCGATGCAGGATGCCCTCGCGGTGATGGATGTGACGGACACGGACCGCGCCGTGTTGATCGGGTTTTCGGCAGGGGCGTGGCTGGCCACACTGCTGGCGGTTGAGCACCCGGAGCGGGTCCTGGGCGCGGTGCTGGCCGGACCTTCCTCGCCACTGGGGCCACCGCAGCGGCCCAATCGGTTCAATGACGTGCTGGACACAGATGAAGGATGGGCGAAGAACAACAGATACTTCTACCGCCGGCACTACCCGGAGTTCGTGAAGTTCTTCCTCACCGAGATGTTCCCGGAGCCGCATTCCACGAAGCAGATCGAAGACGGGATCGGCTGGGGAATGGAAACCGATGCCGCGACGCTGGTGGCGACGCGCGATGCCCCATCGACGATGGCGCACCTGGCGGACGCATCGGCGGCGGTGGCATTCTATCACCGGATTCATTGTCCGGTCCTTGTGCTTCAAGGAGATCAGGACCACATGATCTCACCGGCACGGGGAGCGGCTGTCGCGGACGCCAGCGGGGCTACGTTCGTGACAGTCAAAGGAGGCGGGCACCACGTGTTCGCGCGGGATCCGGTGAAGATGAACCTCCTCGCCCGTTCCTTTATCGACCAGATCCGGAGGCAGATGTGATGCGGGTCGCGCTGACCTTCGACGCCGAGCATCCCGACCGCCCGCACGCTCCCCCGGGCGTCGCGGAACAGATCCTCAGCATCCTGCGGGCGCAGCAGGTGCCGGCGACCTTCTTCCTGCAGGGCCGCTGGGTCGAAGCCTACCCGCACCTGGCCAGGCAGATCGCCGCGGACGGACACCGGATCGGCAGCCACTCGTTCTACCACGTGCGCATGCCACTGCTGTCGGATGAGGGGATTCGGGCGGACGTGATGAGCGCCGAACAGACCATCACCGCTGTGACCGGGATCAGTCCGAAACCGTGGTTTCGCTGCCCATGGGGACAGTGCGAAGACGACGACCGCGTCCATCGCACGCTGACCGCACTTGGCTATCGGCGGGTTGGGTGGACGGTCCAAAGCGGCGATTGGGATGTGACGCAGACGCCGCGGGACATGGAACAGACAATCTTTGGCGCGGACACGGCCAACCACTCCGACGTCATTGTGCTGATGCACACATGGCCGGCGTCCGTGCCCGCGGCGCTGCCGGCGATCATTACCCGTGCGCGCGGCGCCGGTGCCGTGTTCGTACCCATCGATCGACTCGATCTCTCGCCCGACGCGATGGCACGTGTCCCGGGTACTGCGCACATCGAGGCGTAACGGAGGAAGTCCATGCGAGCGAAATTGCCCGATCAAGCGGGCTGGATCGAACGAGGCGGCGTGAAGTCCTACTATGAGGCGTTTGGCACCGGGGAGCCCACGATCCTCCTCGTCCCCAGTTCCCCCATCGTGCACTCCCGGCAGTGGAAAGGACAGGTGCCGTACCTCGCCCGGCACTTCCGCGTCGTCACCTTCGATGGGAGAGGGAACGGCCGCTCCGACCGGCCGGACGACGCCGAGGCGTACGGCGACGATGAGATCATCGCCGACACGCTGCGGGTGATGGACGAGACTGAGACAGAGAAGGCGATCATCGTCGTCCTCTGCCACGCCTGGTGGGTTCTCTCGCTGGCCGCCTCCTATCCGGAGCGGGTGCTCGGGCTGATCGCGATCGCTCCTTCCGTCAACCTGGCGCCCATCCATCCCAACCGGGCACAGTACGTGCAGACGTTCGACGAACCCCAAGACAACTACGAGGGATGGGCGAGGACCAACCGGCACTACTGGCTGCAGGACTGGCGCGGCTACGTCACATTCTTCTTCGACAAGATGCTTCCCGAACCGCACTCGACCAAGCAGCTCGAGGACATCGTGGATTGGTGTCTCCTGACCACGCCGCAGACGATGCTGCTCAACCGCGACGCGCCGCGTTACCCAAAGACACGGGAAGAGGCGGAAGAGGTCTGCCGCAAGGTCCGCTGCCCGGTGCTGGTCGCCCACGGAGACCTCGACCAGTGTCAGCTGCCGGCCCGCGGTGAGGCCGTGGCGCGGCTCACCGGCGGACAGTTCGTCAGTCTCCGGGGCGCCGGACACATGACTCCCGGCCGGGATCCCGTCAAGGTGAACACGCTGATCAAAGACTTCGCCGATACCCTGAAGGCGCCGGCGCCGCGGCCGATCGTCTGGGAGCGCGCGCTCACCCGCCCGCGACGGGTCCTGTTCATCTCCTCGTCCATCGGCCTCGGGCACATCCAGCGCGACATCGCGGTGGCGCGGGAGCTGCGGGCGCTGGTCCCGGACCTCGAGATCCACTGGTGGGCCCAGCACCCGGCGACGGAAGTCCTCACCGCGGCGGGCGAGACCATCCATCCGCAGAATCACCTCCAGGCGCTGGAATCTGCGCACTGGGAGGAAGAAGCCTCCCACCACGAGCTGCACGCGTTCTACGCGTTCCGGCGGATGGATGAAATCTTTGCCGCGAACTTCATGCTCTTCCACGACATCACCCGCGAAACGCCGTACGACATCTGGATCGGCGATGAGTCGTGGGAAGTGGATTACTTTCTGCACGAGAATCCCGAGCTCAAATGCGCGCCGTACGTGTTCATGACCGACGTGATCGGGTTCCTCCCGGTCGATCCGATCGGTGACCCCCGCGAGACGATGCTGACCGCGGACTACAACGCGGAGATGATCGAGCAGCGTGCCCGCTACCCTCATTTGCGCGACCTCTCACTGTATGTCGGCGAGTTCGACGAACTGCCCGATGAGGCATTCGGCCCCGAGTTGCCCAACATCCGGGACTGGGCAAGACGGTGGTTCGAACCGATCGGCTACGTCGTGCCGTTTGATCCGCTGCAATATCGCGATCCGACGGCGCTGCGGACGCGTCTGGGGTACGGCACCGGCTACCCGCTGCTCTTCGCCGCCGTCGGCGGCACGGGCGTGGGACGTGAATTGCTGGAACAGGTCGCCGATGGCTTCGCACAGTTTCGGGAGCGACAACCGGCGGCACGCATGGTGATGGTCACCGGGCCGCGCATCGATCCCGGTGGTATCCCGGACGTTCCCGGGCTAGAGAAGCGCGCGTACGTCCACAACCTGTTCGAGCATCTGGCCTGTGCCGATGCCGCCATTGCCCAGGGGGGACTCAGTACCACGATGGAGCTCGTCGCCACCCGGCGGCCGTTCGCCTATGTCCCGCTGCGCAAACACTGGGAACAGCAGCACTACGTGGACTACCGGCTGCGGCACTACAATGCGGGGATCAGACTGGACTTCCGTCAGATCACGCCGGCCGTCCTAGCGGCGATGTTCCAGCAGCTGCTGGCCTCGCCCGTCTCCTATCGGGAGGTGCCCCGGGACAGCGCCCGCAGGGCGGCCACCCGGATCGCATCGCTGCTCCTGCCGCGATAGGCACCCCAGGCGACCCCGCAGGAAACAGGGAATTTGGCTTTCCGCACCGTAGTCCTTCCGCACACGGGAGGCAGGGGGGGTGTTCCATTGCATGCTCACGAGACCGATTCTTCCAGGAGGCACACCATGACGTTGAACTGGGTACGATTGTGCGCGTTTGCCACGCTGGTGATCCTATCGCTTGTCTCGGTCGCGGCCGGGCAGACCGGGCTGGACCGGCTCATTGCCGCCGCCAAGCAGGACGGCCAGCTCACCGTGATCGCGCTGCCGCATGACTGGTGCGGCTACGGCGACGTCATCAACGGGTTCAAAGCGAAGTATGGCTTGAGGGTCAATGAGCTCAATCCGGATGCCGGCTCGGGTGATGAAATCGAGGCGATCAGGGCCAACAGGGGCAACCTGGGACCGCAGGCGCCCGATGTGGTCGACGTCGGCCTGTCGTTCGGCCCGGCGGCGCAGAAGGAAGGGTTGCTGCAGCCGTACAGGGTCTCCACATGGAACACGATCCCGAACGACGCGAAGGACCCGACGGGCTTCTGGTACGGCGATTACTATGGCGTCCTGGCGTTCGAGATCAACGCGGACATCGTCAAAACACTGCCGCGCGACTGGGCAGACTTGCTCAAGCCGGAATACAAGAACGCGGTCGCCCTCGCCGGGGATCCGCGCGTGTCGAACCAGGCGATTCAGGGCGTGTTCGCGGCGGGCCTGTCGATGGCCAAGGGAAACGTGAACGCGGCCGGCGATGAAGGCCTGAAGTTCTTCGCCGACCTGAACAAGCGCGGCAACTTTGTGCCGGTCATCGGCAAAGTGGCGTCACTCGCCCAAGGCGCTACGCCCATCATCATCCGCTGGGACTACAACGCGCTCGCCGATCGTGACACGCTGAAGGGCAATCCCAAAGTCGAGGTCGTTGTCCCGGCGACCGGTGTCGTGGCCGGCGTCTACGTCCAGGCGATCAGCGGATATGCGCCGCACCCAAACGCGGCGAAGCTGTGGATGGAGTACCTGTACTCAGACGAGGGGCAGCTGCTCTGGCTGAAGGGCTACTGCCACCCGATCCGCTTTGCAGACCTGGTCAAGAACGGCAAGGTGCCGCCGGATTTGCTGGCCAAGCTTCCGCCCGCGGCGGCGTACAACAAGGCGGTCTTCCCGACGCTCGAGCAGCAGGCCCGCTATTCGCAGATCATCACCAAGCAGTGGGACGCTGTCGTCGGGGCGAACGTGAAGTAGACGATCCCGTCTTCCGCCTGCCCACCCCTCCCCCGGGCGATCCGGGGGAGGGGTGAGGCGCGGAATCATCGTGGCACAGGTTTCCCCGCTGACAATCAGTCCTGTCCCCGCCCGGCCATCGCGGATCGGCCGGCTGTCATGGGCCTGGCTGGGCGTCGCCCCGTTCTTCGTCTTTGCTCTCATGTTCTTGATCCTGCCCACCGGTCTCCTCATTGTCGGGGGCTTCCAGGATGCCCAGGGCCATCTGACCCTCGCCAATTTTCGGGACCTCTTCCAGCCCACCATCCGCAGCTCATATCTCATCAGCATCAAGGTCAGCGCGGCCTCGGCGATCGGCGGCGCGCTGGTCGGCTTCGCCCTCGCCTATGCCGCGATCGCCGGCCGCCTGCCGAGGTGGGTGCGCCCCACACTGATGACCTTCTCCGGCGTGGCCTCGAACTTTGCCGGGGTGCCGCTCGCCTTCGCCTTCCTCGCCACGCTGGGACGGACGGGCCTCGCGACGGCCCTGCTCATGGAAGTCTTCGGTCTCGACATCTACGGCGCGGGGTTCAACCTCTTGAGTTTCGCCGGCCTGACGCTGACGTACATGTACTTCCAGATCCCGCTGATGGTGCTGATCATGGCGCCGGCGATCGACGGGCTGAAACGGGAATGGCGCGAGGCGTCGGCGAATCTCGGGGCCAGGACGTGGGAGTACTGGCGCTACATCGCGCTGCCCATCCTGTGGCCGCCGCTGCTCGGCGCAGCGCTGCTCCTGTTCGCGAATGCCTTTGGCGCCGTCGCCACAGCCTACGCTCTGACCGGCAGCTCGCTGAACATCGTCACGCTCGTGCTCTACGCGCAGATCCGTGGTGATGTACTGCACAATCCGAACCTCGGCTACGCCCTGGCATTGGGCATGATTCTCATCACGGGACTGTCGAACGCGGCGTATATCTGGCTGCGTGGACGCAGCGAGCGGTGGCTGCGGTGAGAGGCGCCCGGCTCGGTGCGTGGCTCCCCATCGCCATCGGCGCGCTGTATTTCCTGATCCCGCTACTCGGCACGTTCGAATTCTCGCTCCGCTACCTGCGCGGCGTGTACAGCTTCGAAGCGTACCGGATCGTGCTGGCCGATCCCCGATTCGCCGCCACGCTGGCCTATTCGGCCGCCCTCGCGGTGGCCACGATCGTCGTGGGGGTCATCCTCGTGGTACCGACCGCATACTGGATCCAGCTGCGCTTACCCGGGCTGCGGCCCGTGGTGGAGTTCATCACACTGCTGCCGCTGGTGATCCCCGCCATCGTGATCGTGTTCGGATATCTGCGCCTCTACAACAGTTCGTCGCTCATCCCGCTGACGGCCACCGAGCGGACGACGGACCTGCTGCTGATGTTCAGCTACGTCACTTTGGCGCTGCCGTACATGTACCGGTCGGTCGACAACGGGCTGCGCGCCATTGACGTGCGCACGCTGACGGAGGCCGCGCAGAGCCTGGGTGCCGGGTGGTCGATGATCCTGCCCCGCGTCATCCTGCCGAACGTGCGGGTGGCCGTGTTGAGCGGGGCATTCCTGACGTTCGCCATCGTCATCGGCGAGTTCACGATGGCGAGCCTGCTGGACCGCCCCGCGTTCGGCCCGTACCTGCAAAATGTCGGCGCGAACCGCGCCTACGAACCGGCGGCGCTGGCAATCATCAGCTTTGCCCTGACGTGGGCATCGATGGGCCTGATTCAGGTGTTCGGACGGGGCACGGCCGAGCAGGTGCGGGGAGCCCCCTAGCATGGCCTTTCTCGAGATCGTCGACCTGGAGAAGAAATTCGCGCAGACCTCAGCGGTGGACCGCGTGCAGCTGGAGGTGACGCGCGGGGAATTCGTGTCCCTGCTGGGCCCCAGCGGCTGCGGGAAGACGACGACGCTGCGCATGATCGCGGGCTTCGAACTGCCGTCGGCAGGCGCCATCCGCCTCGACGGGGTGGACATCACGCGGACACCGCCGAACCGCCGCAACGTCGGGATGGTGTTCCAGTCCTACGCGCTGTTCCCGAACATGACGGTCGCCGAGAACGTGGGGTTCGGGTTGAAGGTGGCGAAGAAACCCGCGGCCGAGATCAAGCACCGCGTGGACGACATGCTCAACCTCATCAAGCTCCCGGCGCTCGGCAACCGCTACCCCTACCAGTTGTCCGGCGGCCAGCAGCAGCGGGTGGCCCTGGCCCGCGCCCTGGCTATTCAGCCCGCAGTGCTCCTCCTCGACGAGCCGCTCTCGGCGCTGGATGCGAAGATTCGGGTCGTCCTGCGCAACGAGATCCGCTCCATCCAGCGGACGCTGGGCATCACGACCATCTACGTCACGCACGACCAGGAGGAGGCGCTCTCACTCTCGGACCGGGTCGTCGTGATGAACGAGGGACGGGTGGAACAGATCGGCACGCCGTTTCAGATCTATAATTTCCCGCAGACAGCCTTTGTCGCCTCGTTCGTCGGCACCCTGAACATCCTCCGGGGCCGCGTGGCCGACCCGGCAGGCGGCAAGATCGTGATCGATGGTCAGGAGATTACCGCGTTGCATGGGCTGCCGCACGCGCGGGCGGGCGACTTGTGCACCGTGGCGCTGCGCCCCGAAATCGTCTCCCTCGGCGACGCCGCTGAGGACGGGAACCGCATGCGCGGGACGGTCGAGGACGTGAACTTCCTGGGCTCGATCGTGCGGATCCGCGTCCGCTTCACGGACAACGCGATCTCGCTGGACATCTTCAACAACCCCAGGCTCACCCCGCCGCAGCCGGGGCAGCCGTGCACGGTGAGCTTCCTGCGCGAAGCCGTGATCGCGCTGGAAGTGTCGTCTTCATGAAGAAGGGCGGCGGCCGCGGTCGCACCGGCGCAGGCCAGTGACAATCGAGGAGGTCGTCGCCCGGGTCCCGGCCTTTTCCGGCGCGGATGTGACCGTGTCCGCGCTGGGCGGCGGCATCACCAACCTCAACTACAAAGTTGATGTGGGCGGAGAATCTTTTGTCGTGCGGATCCCCGGCAAGGACAGCGAACGCCTGGGGATCGACCGCCGGCGAGAGTACGCCTGCACGGTGGCAGCCAGCCGCACCGGCGTGGCGCCGGAGGTGACGTATTTTCTCGAGGCGGAGGGCATCCTCATCACCCGGTTCATCGCCGGCCGGCCGGTGTCGGCCGAAGAGTTGGGCCGTCCCGACGGCATCCGGCGCGTCGCCGCATCGCTACAGCGGGTGCACGGCGGCCCGGCCTTCCCGGCCACATTCTCGGCGTTCCAGACGGTTCAGGACTACCTGGCTGTGGCGCGGGGCGCGGCGCCGCTGCCGGCCGACATCGGGTGGATGGTGGACCGCGCGGCGGCCATCGACCGTGCGCTCGGCGGCGGAGCTGTCCGCCCCTGCCACAACGATCTGCTTCAGGCGAACTTCATCGACGACGGCCGCAGCCTCCGCATCCTGGACTGGGAGTACGCGGCGATGGGCGACCCGTTCTTTGACCTGGGGAACTTTGCGGTGCACCACGGGTTCTCCGATGTCCAGGAGACCTGGCTGCTGGAGGCCTACCGGGGGCAGGCCACCGCTGCCGATCGGGCCCGGGTCAAACTGATGAAGATCCTGTCTGACCTGCGCGAAGCCATGTGGGCGATGGTGCAGGTGGCGATCTCAACGCTCGAGTACGACTTTGCAGCCTACGGACGAACGCACTTCCAACGCTATGTCACGCAGCTCCAAGATCCGCGCCTGCCAACCTGGATGAGGGAGGCGGGAGTGGAGACCAGTGCACAGCGGTGATGCGATCGGGCCGCTGGGTCGCGGTGAGCCGATCACGATCCGCCAGACGATCGAGCGCATCCCCTCCTGGGCGTCGGCGTCCTCGGCGGCGATCACTCCGCTGCCGGGCGGCATCACCAACGCCAACTACCGCGTCGACGTGGACGGGGAATCCTTCGTCGTGCGGATCCCCGCCGACAACGCCGCGATGCTGGGCATCGACCGTCACCGGGAGTATCAGTGCACCATGGCCGCTGGCCGCAGCGGGGTGGCGCCGGAGGTCGTAGCATTCCTGCCCGACGTCGGCGTCCTCGTGACGCGCTTCGTCCCCGGCCGGCACCCCACGGCCGTGGAGATGGTTACCCCCGAGATGATGGCCCGGGTGGTCGACTCCGTGCGCGCGTACCACGAGGGACCGGCATTCGAAGGAACGTTCTCTCCGTTTCGAGCCATCGAGCACTATCTGCACACGGCCCGCCGGCACGGGGCACCGCTGCCGCCCGATGCGGACACGCTGGTCACGCGCCTGGGGGCGATTGAGGCGGCCCTGTCCCCCGCCGGTGGGCTGATCCGGCCCTGTCACAACGACCTCTGGGACCCGAACCTGATCGATGACGGCACGCGCATCCGCATCGTGGACTGGGAGTACGCGGGGATGGGCGACGCGTACTTCGACCTGGCCAGCTTTGCCATTCACCACGAACTCTCCGACGCGCAGGATCGGGCGCTGCTGCGGCGGTATTTCGGGGACGTCCCCGCGATGGGCGTGGCGCGGCTGGAACTGCTCAGGGCCGCGGCGGAGTTGCGGGAAGCCATGTGGTGCATGGTCGGGATGTACGTGTCATCCATCGAATTCGACTTCATCGGCTACGCCGCCACACATTTCGAGCGGTACCGCGGTGCGCTCGCCGACCCGCGCATGCGGGACTGGTTCGCCGGTGCGGCCGGCACCCGATGAGCAGGCGTTTCTAAAGAAATCTGAGAACGTGGAGAGTCGCCGATGCGCCTCAAAGACAAAGTCGCCCTGATCACCGGTGCGGCCAGCGGGATCGGCCGCACCGCGGCCATGTTGTTTGCGGAACAGGGGGCGGCGGTGGTGATCGCCGACGTCACCGAGCGCGCCGGCGCCGACGCCGCGCAGGCCATCACCGCGGCCGGCGGCCGGGCGGCGTTCATCCGTACGGACGTCACCAACGCCGCCGATGTGGAGGCGATGGTGCGGTTCGCGGTGCAGCGGTTCGGCGGGCTGCACGTGCTCTACAACAATGCCGGCATCTTCCACCCGGATGACGGCGGGACGGTGGAGACGGCCGAAGCGATCTGGGATCGCGTGATCGGCATCAACCTCAAGGGGGTGTGGCTGGGATGCAAGTACGGCATTCCGGCGATGCTGGCCTCCGGCGGCGGTTCCATCATCAATGTGGCCTCGTTCGTGGCGCTCGTCGGCGCGGCCACGGCGCAGATTGCCTATACCGCGAGCAAGGGCGGCGTGCTGTCGATGACCAGGGAGATCGCGGTCGAGTACGCGCGGAAAGGCATCCGGGCCAACGCCCTGTGTCCCGGCCCCATCGAGACGCCGATGCTGGCCGAACTGCTCAGTGACCCGGAGCGGCGGGCCCGCCGGCTCGTGCACATTCCGATCGGGCGCTTCGGCCACGCCGAAGAGATCGCACGGGTCGCGCTGTGGCTGGCCTCGGATGAATCGTCGCTGGTAACCGGCGCGGCGCTGGTCGCCGACGGCGGGATTACCGCGGCCTACGTGACGCCGGAATAGCATTGCGAAGGAGCGCCAATATGGCGGGAACGCAGCGGCAATGGCGGATGGTGATCGGGGGACATGAGGAGCCCGCCCTCTCCGGGCAAACCACCACGGTCACCAACCCGGCTACAGGGGAACCGGCAGCGGTGGTGCCTGCGGCGGGCGTGGACGATGTGGACCGGGCGGCGCGGGCGGCCCGGGAGGCGTTCGATCGCGGCCCTTGGTCCCGCATGGCGGCCAGTGAGCGGGGACGCGTCCTGATGAGGATCGCCGGGCTGCTGCGCGAGCGCGCCGATGCCATCGCCCGAGCCGAGGTCGCCAGCGGCGGCAAACCCATCACCGACGCCAGGGCCGAGGTTCTCGCCGCGGCGGACTGTTTTGAATACTACGCCGGGGCGGCAACCAAATGGACCGGGGAAACGATTCCGGTCACCGACCGTGGGCTGGACTTCACCCTGCGCGAACCGATCGGCGTCGTCGGGCTGATCGTGCCGTGGAATTTCCCGCTGATGATCGCGTCGTGGAAAGTTGCTCCCGCGCTGGCGGCGGGCAACACAGCCGTCCTCAAGCCGGCCAGCGCCACCCCGCTCACTGCGCTGGCGCTCGGCGCCCTTGCCCTCGAAGCGGGGCTGCCCCCGGGGGTGCTCAACGTGATCACCGGACCCGGAGCGATGGTGGGCATGGCGCTGGTGCGCCATCCCCTCGTCGGCAAGATCGCCTTCACCGGCGAGACCGCCACCGGCGTGGCGATCATGCAGGCCGCGGCGGAGACGATGACGCGGGTGTCGCTGGAGTTGGGTGGGAAATCGCCCAACGTCATCTTCGCCGACGCCGACCTCGATCGGGCCATCCCCGCCGCGGTCGGCGCGGTCTTCGGCAATGCCGGCCAGGACTGCTGCGCGCGGAGCCGGATCTTCATCGAGCAGTCGATCTATCCCGAGGCCACGGCCGCCCTGGTCGAGGAAACCACGCGCCTCCGTACGGGCGATCCGCTGCACGAAGACACGCAGATCGGATCGCTCATCTCCCGCAGCCACCGCGACCGGGTGGCCGGCTATGTCGAGCTGGGGGCGCGGGAAGGGGCAACGGTGCTCTGCGGCGGGCGGGCGCCGGACGATCCGGCCCTCGCGCGCGGCGCGTACCTGCTCCCCACCGTACTGGGGCACGTCAGCAACAGCATGCGAGTGGCACAGGAGGAAATCTTCGGCCCGGTGGCCTGCGTCATTCCGTTTACGGATGAAGCCGGCGCGGTGGCGATGGTGAACGACTCACCCTATGGGCTGTCGAGTTCGGTCTGGACCCGCGACGTCGGCCGGGCGCTGCGGATGGCCCGGGCCATCCGCTCGGGCGTGGTGAGCATCAACACCAACCACAGCGTGCATCAGGAGGCGCCGTTCGGCGGGATGAAGATGAGCGGATTTGGACGCGAGCTGGGGATGCACGCGCTGGAGCTGTACACCGAAGTGAAGAACGTCTTTATTGCCGTTTCAGACGGGTAGTCCTCGGACCCGCGCCACGGAACTCGGTGATCCATGAACAGGTGCCCCAGGCCTGCACCGGCACGGGCGGGATCAACATGTCTTCCAAGCGCGGAAGCATCCCGGCCCGCTTGGAGATCCGATAGATCTCGTTGTGGATGCACTCGCGGTCACCAAACTCGCAGCGGTTGTTGGTGGTGCCTCCGCACGGGCCGTTGGCCAGTCCCTTCGGACACGTTTCCGGGCACACGTAGGCCGTCTGCGGGAGCCGGCAGAACCCGCAGGTCTGGCAGCCGACCAGCGGCGCTTTGATCGCGCGTTCCGCGACGACCAGCGCGCGCCCGGCGGTACTGTCTGGATCGATGCGCCGGACGACCGGACCCAAGATCCGTGCGCCGATGGACCCCTCCCGAAACAGCACGCGATCGGTCAGATCGAGCGCGCGATATCGCGTCCACTCCCACCGAACCTGCTGATGTTCTCCGGTCCCTGTTCCCTGTTCCCTGTTCGCTGGGGCTTCTGCGTCCAGGTAGAATCCGTTGGCCGGGGCGACCTCAGCAGTGCGGCCGTCACGCAGTGTCAGCATCCGCTCGGCGGCCTCGCGGCGGGCGTCGGATGTCGGATAGACGCGCATCACCGTGTCCATCTCGTCGAAGAGGCGTACGATGCTGTCGTATCTGACCAGCCCGCTCACCTGCACGCCCGCATACCCCAGATCGCGCACGAGTCCAACCTGCAGCGCCAGACGGCGGTAGGCGGCGGCGCGTCCACCGTCCGGGCTCTCGGCTTCTTCCTCCAGCCGCGCGACCAGTTGATCGGTCACGGTCACGCCGGGCAGGCCGGTCCTGCGGATGCGCCGGCCACGGGCGGCGGTGAGGAAGAGCAGTTCCGCCACCAGGGGGGCGCGGTAGCCGCGCCGGTTCAGGAACCAGGCGACCTCCGCGAATTTCGGGGAATCCCATCCGATCTGCGTCATCAGGAAATTCCCACCGGCGCGCAATTTCTTGGCGGCCTTGAAATACTGGCCGAGCAGGTCTTCCTCGCAGTACTTGAACGGGCAGACGGCCCCGGCCAGCAACAACTCCGCGAAGCGCTGCCGGGCCGCGTGGATGGCCGTCACCGAGTCCAGGTAGCGTACGGGCCGGTCCACCGGCGGATGCCTCAGCTTGTCTCCGGTCACCAGCAGGAACGTGTCCAGTCCCGCTCTTGCGGCACGATCCAGGTCGGCTTCAAGATGGCTGAGGGTCCGGTCTTTGCCGGCCCAGTGCACGATGGGCATCGTGCCGCAGACGTCGGCCGCGCGGGCGGCGCTGGTAATAGGATCGTAATCGTGGTCGGAATGGCTGCGGTCGGTGAACGCGAGGCCGTCGATGCGGGGATCGCCGCGCACCTCGCGCGCCAGCGTGAGGATCGGCCGCAGTGCGTCCTCCGACGACGCGTGCGCGCTGGGGAGCGTCACCTCGACGGTGAGCACGAACCGGCCCGAGGCCAGGGCTTGCCGCACCCGGTTCTGGTACGGCGATGCGCTCACCGCCGCGCCCGCAACGGGCCGAGTGCGAGCAGTCCGGCCAGCGGACCCACCGCCAGGATCGCAAACGCCCATCCCCACTGCGCGGACGGGCTCAGCGACGCCGCCTTGGTCAGGTCAAGCACGAACCCGACGGCGGGAGGCGCCAGCACCGTGGCGCCCCATCCGCTGAGCATCTGCAGACTGAACGCGCCGCCCAGGGAGTGCGGCGCTACGACCTCCATCAGGCTGGCCGAGTACGACGGGGAATCGGCCAGTGACACGGTTCCATAGACCAGCGCGACGCCGATGAGCAGGATGAGCGGCGCGCTGAACAGCCATCCGAAGACGATGGAGCACACCATGCTCCCCGTGAGCATCACCGTGGCGGTTTCGGCGCGCCCGAGCCGGTCGGAGAGACGCCCGCCGGCGAGGGCCCCCACCGCGCCGCCCACCCCGATCGCCGCGCCCGCCAGCATGCCGCCCCACGCCAGCGCATCACGCGGGGAAACGCCACGCGGCAGCAGCATCGCCACCATGAATGGCGTCAACCATCCCCAGAATCCGAACAGTTCCCAGTTGTGGCCGGTGTACGCCAGGATGACCCGTCGGGCCCGCGGATTTCCGACAACGTCGGCGACGTAGCGGGACGGACCCAGCCGGGGCAGCGCGGCGGGCCTGGATACGAAGGGAATCGCCAGCGCCATCACCACCGCCCCCAGCAGCTCGAGTGCGCCCACCCCTGCCATGGTCGTGCGCCATCCCACGCGAGGAGCAAGCAGTCCGACATAGTACAGTGGCACGGCGTATGCGGCGACGATCGTCGCGACGTAGATGCCCGTGGCCGTTCCCCGGCGATCGAGAGGGATGGTCTCGGCGATCTGCTTGAGGGCGGGCAGATACAGGCCGCCGAGGGCGATCCCGATCAGCAGCCGCAGCAGGATGCCGGTGGTGAAATCCCGCGCGCCCGCGGCGAACAGCAGGTCGCCCACCCCGACGAGCGCCGCGGCGGCGACCATGATCGGCTTGGTGCGCACCCGATCGAGGAGAAACCCAATCACGACGTAGGCGGCGAGGGTCCCGAGTTGAAAGACCCCGAGGATCAACCCGGCCCGGCTCCCGCTGAGGCCCCACTCCGTGGAGAGGACCGGGATGAGGACCGAAAAGGTCAGGCTGGTCTGGTAGGCGAGGAACTGGCCCACACACAGGGCCGCGAAGCCGGTCCAGACCTCCGATCCCGCCGATGTGTTTTCCCTAAGGAGCGCGGTCAGGAGACATCCAATCGGTGTTTGGGGATCGCCTTCTTCGGATCGATGAACGGCAAGGTCACGACGCTCGCGGCATGGCGCGGCTCGCCGGGCAGGCGCTGCACCTCGATGCGCGTCCCGGGGATGCTGTGCTCGATTCTGACCATGGCCAGGCCGATGTTCTTCTTCAGCGTGGGCGAGAACACGAATGCCGAGGCACGGCCGATCTCCCTGCCGTCTTTGTAGACTGACCAGGGCCCTTCAAACTCGTGGACGGCCGGTTCCCCGTCCTCCTCAAACCCGACGAGCTTCCGCGTCATACCTGAGCGCCGGACGCGCTCGAGGGCATCCTTGCCGATGAAGCGCGCCTTCGGCTCAATCTGCCACTCCAGGCCCAGCTCGTACAGGTTGGTCGTCAGATCCATGTCGGCCTGATTATTGAGAATCCCCGCCTCGACCCTGCGGGCATGGTTGGGTCCGGCGGGGATCAGGCCGAAGGGCTTGCCCCGGTCCACGATCAGCGAGACCATCTCTTCCGCGCGACTGTTGTCCAGCAGAAACACCTCGTAGCCGACCTCCCCCGTCCAGCCGGTGCGCGTAATGATGACGGGGATGCGGCCCGGGAATTGGGTGTCCATCCACCAGTAGTAGCGCAGTTTGGTGATGCCGTCGCCGATGATGGCCCGCAGCACGTCGGGTGCGCGGGGACCCTGCACCTGCACGGGATACACGTCGGCCAACCCTACGGTGGCGTTCAACCCCATGCCCACGGCCACACCCTTGGCCCACAGGTGCACGTCGCTGTCGGACGGGCACAGCCAGAAGCGGTTCTCCCCCAGCCGGAGGACGACCGGATCGTTGACCACGCACCCGTTCTCGTCGGTGATCAGCGCGTACTTGCACTGGCCGACCGCGCACTTGCTCATGTCGCGGGGGGTGAGCATGTCCATCAGCGCGAAGCCGTCCGGCCCGTCGATTTCGACCGGGCGCTCCACGCTCACGTCCCACAGCGTGACCCCGTTGCGAATCGCCCAGTACTCCTGGTCCTTCGTCTGCCCGTCGAAGTCAACGGCGTGGAGGTGGTGGTTGTACCAGAGGAATGAGGTGGCGCCCAGCGCCCGGAACACGGGAAAGAGCGGGGACTTCCGATAGCGCATCGAGTGGACGAGCCGGTAGTCGTACAGATCGCCAGCCATCTGTGGTCGCTCCTTGTGAGAGTGTGATCGCACGCGGGCGGAACGTTCCTGTGGCTTCGACCGCGTGCGGTCGTCTCCTCCCTGACAGGAATGTTCCCCCTGCGGTCACGAAATCGGTGAGGCGTCATGCGAGACGAAGCCCAAGCGATCATCATCGGCGGCGGCGTCGCCGGCTGCAGCATTGCGTACCACCTTACGAAGATGGGCTGGCGGGATATCGTGCTCCTCGAGCGCGGCCAGCTCACCGGCGGATCGACGCACCGGGCCGCGGGGCTGATCGGTCAGCTGCGCGGAACGTACAACCTGACGCGGATGATCATGTACAGCGTCGAGCTGTACGGCCGCCTCCGCGAGGAAACCGGCCTTGATCCGGACTGGCGGCAGGTGGGCAGCCTGCGGCTGGCCAGCAGCACGCTGCGCATGGAGGAGATCCGCCGGCTGGCGGCCCAGGCCAAGGCGTTCGGCCTGGAGGTGGAACTGCTGACGCCGCAAGACGCCGTCGCACTGTGTCCGGTGATCAGCGACCGCGACCTCGTCGGCGGAGCCTACATCCCCACCGACGGCCGCATCGATCCCAGCGGGCTCGCCTACGCGCTCGCCCACGCCGCCCGGGCGGGAGGCTGCGAGATCCACACGCAGACGAACGTCACGGGCATCGACGTGCGCAACGGACGGGTGCACGCGGTGAGGACGACGCAGGGCACCGTGCGCGCGCCCGTGATCGTCAGCGCCGCCGGCGTGTGGTCCTGGCACCTCGGGAAGATGATCGGCGTCACGATTCCCATCGTCCCGATCCAGCACCAGTACATGGTGACGGTCCCGTTCGACGTGCCGCGAGACCTGCCGACCCTGCGTGATCAGGATCTCCGCATCTACGCGCGCGAGGAGGTCGGCGGGCTGATCGTGGGCGGGTATGAAGGGAATCCCATTCCCTGCGGGCCGCCGCCCATTCCCCCCGAACTGGACGCGGCCAGGATGACCGCCAACTGGGATCACTTCGAGCCGCTGGCGAGAAACGCCGCCGTCCGCATCCCCGGCCTCGAGCAGGCGGGCATCCGCCGGCTGATGGTCGGGCCGGAGGTGTTCACGCCCGACGGGGACTTCCTGCTGGGCGAGTCAGCGGACGTACAGGGGTTCTTCATCGCCGGCGGCACGCCGGGGATCGCCGCGGCCGGCGGGGTAGGCAAGGCGATGGCGGAGTGGATCGTGGAAGGCCGGCCCACCCTCGACCTGTGGCGCGCGGACGTCCGGCGCTTCGGGGACCAGTACGCGGACCGTGGGGTCACCGTTGCCCGCGCGACCGAGGTGTATGCCCGTAACTACACGGTGCACCTTCCGCTGGAGGAATTCGAATCGGCCCGGCCGCTGCGCACGAGCGCCCCGTACCCCCGCCTGGTCGCGCTGGGTGCGGTGCTCGGAGAGAAGGCGGGATGGGAGCGGCCGAACTGGTTTGCGACCAACGAGGGGGAGCACCCCGCGGGGCCGGTGCCCGAGGGATGGATCCGGCACAACTGGTCTCCGGCGATCTCCGCCGAACATACGGCCACGCGCGCGGGCGCGGGGATCTTTGATTTTTCTTCGTTCAGCAAGTTCGAAGTGGACGGGCCGGGGGCGCTGGCGTCGCTGCAGTGGATCACCGACAACGACCTGGACAAACCCGCCGGGACCGTCACCTACACGCAGATGCTCAACCGCCGCGGGGGGATCGAGTGCGATCTGACCATCACGCGCCTGGCCGCGGATCGCTTCTTCATCGTCACCGGCAGCGCGTTCGGCGTGCACGACTTCGCCTGGATCC